>NZ_JBTUOC010000028.1:0-158689 GCF_058345725.1 Simiduia sp.
CGCGCGCGTTTGGCGTGGGGAGTGTCGCCCTAATCAGGCGAACAACTGATCTTTTAGCATTTGGATTTCTTTATCATCTTGCTGTGCTTTGCGTCGGTATACAGCCAGTGTAGCTTCGGTATCGCGCTGTTTTTGTTGTGCCTCTGTTAGGCGGGCGGTTAGATGGCGGATTTCCATTTTGGCATCGGCCAACTGGCCGCGAACAGTCTCCAGAAGCTGTTGTACTTCGTATTTTTCGTGCGCCGTTTGGCCCAGTGTGTGTTCCAAATTTGCCATTCGGCTGCGCATATCGGTAAGCGCGCTGTGTAAGCGAGCATCCAGGCCGGGTCCTTTGCGTGTGCTATTTACTGGGTTGGCCCTTAGGGCCAAGGTGTGTGAAGCCATGCTGTTAACTAACACGTTGCTTGAGTGGGCTTTCATTGGGTGTGCCTCATTGGGTTGCAAATACAGTAGCTGACGAACTGTGACCAGTTTAAGGCTTTGCGATTTGCAAACCATTGGCCAGTCGGGCTAGTCGATGGGCTAGGCCATTGCCGGGGCGCCGTCTTGGCACAAGGGGCGTTTAAAAGGGCATTTCAAAACGCAGCCATTCTTGCGCCAGGCTTTCTTGGTAACCGAGGGTGTTTCGGTTGTAACGGACAAAGGCGGGTAGGCTGGCATCCTGGTACAGAGTGCGACCTGGGCCCAGTATCCAGCGCTGGTTTGCGAGGTACAAGTGGCACCGCAGCTCGATACAGGCGCGCTTAGATTCTGGCCAATTCGGTCGGTTCGCGTGCGCAGCGGGCGGCTGAGCCGCTTGGCAAGCGGCGATAACTGAACGGCCACAGTGGGCATCTGCGCTGATCGGTGCGGCCCACAGCATCAGGCACATCAGTGCGCTGGCTGTGAGCTGGGGCATTGTCACAGGATGTAGCACGGGATATTCCCTGCAAGGCCAGAGCGATTAGTCGTCTAAGGCCCAAGGCATTCCGGCACCATGGTGGGTGTCGGGCGCATCTCCTTGGGTCCACCATTTAGCGACATAGATGGCACCCAGCCATTCGACGCTATCGCCCGCTTGATACACGGAATTTGGCTGCCATGAATGGGTGTCGGCGCTCCCGGCTGCGGGCGGCGTACTGCTGCTGCCACCCTGGCTATTGGTGTTGTCGTCGGGCACCGTGTCGACGGCGGTGACGTTAAAATAGTGTTCTACACATTTTACGTAATCGCCTTGTTTGAAGGCGGAAAACGGCGTTTGGTAGCCCACTAGTTGGCAGGCGTAGCTTTTTCCGTCGGCGGTATGCGCACTGAACGACCAATCTTGCTCCCAATAGATATTCAGCGCACCGGCGCCTTCGTTGGCGAATTGTTTCATGTTGGCGCAACCCAGTTTTTCATCGGCGTCAATACTCACACCCAATTGGCGGCTGAAGTTTTGGTAGTAATTAATGCGATTTTTCGATTGCGCAATCTCATTGCTGCCACCGCACTCGACGCCGCCATTGATAATTTGCGTGGTTATCCCAAAGCCAGGTGTCAGCCCATTGGCCAGGTCGTTGGCATTCGGTTGCCAGCTTCCGTCGATGACATGCAACATGCTGGGCTTTGGCGGCTGGGGGTATACAAAAAAGAAAATCGCACTGGCTAAGTTCAGCCAGGTGTCGGCCACTCGCTCGGGATTGTCGAGCAATACTCGCACATCACCGTACATGGCTTCAGAAAAAGGGCCGTAGTTGTAGTTGTAACTCAGTTGTTTGGCACCGCGTCCAAAATAGCTTTTATAGTCGCCATTGGCAAAGGTACCACAGGGCCAAGTTTCACCCTGCCAAGTGGCGGGATTGCACTCGCCGTTGTAGCCTCCGCGCATGGTTTCATCCCAGCCCATTTCGCGCAGGTGCACCAAACCTTGGCGCCACTCTTCCACATCCCAGTGGGCGGTATGGCCGCCGGTTTCCTGGGTCATATGCGCAAACATAACTGCCAGTGATTTCTGGCAAATGCCGCGCGCATCACGGCCGTCGCTATAGTTTCCGCAAAAGGCCGGAAATTTTGCCACGGCTTTTAAAAAGTTGTTGTAGGAGTATTCAGCAGCGCGCTTTGCGAATAGGTAGTTCCAATCGGCCTCGCTGATAATTGCCTCAACGCGCTGAACATTGTCGGGGTTATCGGCCGCCAATGGTGCAACGGCTTCCACAAGGGCGTTGTCGCGGGTGGCGATTGAGGCTTTTACCTGCTGCATTAATTCGGTACTGGTTAATCGTGTTTCGACCGCAAGTAAGTCAGCCCGACTGATTAACGCGCCGTCTGTGGCGGGTGCTTGGTCAGTTTGACCGACAGGAGCTTGCACGGCGTCGTCGTCCTCGCTAGTTGGCGTCGAATCGCTAGACCCGGGAGACGAGTCGCCGGCCGTGGTGGACGATTCAGTTGCCGGTGGTGTGCCTGCGGCGGGCGACGGCACCTCATCACCTGGCGAGCTGCTTTCGTTCGTGTCGCCGCCAGTGGTTGGCGTTACGTTATCGGGACTAGCAGACATATCGCTAGTATCGCTAATTGTATCGGCAACGAATTGCGCGGCTTCTTGCAAACTTGGCTGCGAGCCGCCGGCGCCACAGGCGCTGAGTAGCAGTGTGATAGTCGCGGCTGAGACGGCGTTTATTGTCGGGGTGCGTTGCATGGGAAGTCCTGCCTTTTGGCATCGTTCGTGGATGAAAATGTGTGATGTATTGTGTGCAATTCTCTGCGGGCAACCTATTGCCCGAATGGCCTAGACCGCGCGTGTCTGTAGGCCTGCGGTGCAGTAGGTGCACCACAGGCAAACACCGGTAGATGAAGATGTGGCTACTCGCTTAAACCGTCGGTCATCGCGTTGATGATGTCGCCGTTGTCGGCATCGATTTCCCAGGCGAACAGTCCCGCCAAACCATGGGCCTTGACAAACTCGGCCTTGGCTTTAACTGACCGGGGGTTGTCGTAGGTGATCAGGGTGCCGGTATTGTAGTTCCAGAGATAGGGTGCTTCGGCATCGGCGTCGTAGTAGTAGGTAAAGCCGTTGATGCCGCTGCCCTGACTGCCTCCCAGATAATTTTCAACAATGTCTTTGTAATCCAGTACACCGGCCTCCCAGCTACCTTTTGCCTTGGCTTGGCCAACGCCACTGAAAGGCCAGTCTGGTTGCGCACCACTGATTTGTGTCCAGCCGCGACCGTACATGGCGGCGCCCAGGACAATTTTTGAGGCGGGCACGTTGTGTGCGAGCAGGCTGTCGAGTACCGAGCTGGCATAGAAACCAGCTTGGGTATTGTAGGTATAGTTATTCAATGCGGTGTGGTGCCCAAGTACGCCACTCCATGCGCCGTGGTAGTCGTACGTCATGGCGAAAATGTAATCCATGTACTGATGCGCGCGTTGATAGTTTGCCGCGGCCACCATGGTGGGGCTGGCGCCGATGGCCGAGGTTAGCTCCAGGGTTTTACCCAGTTCGACTTCTAGTCCATCGAGCATGACGCGCAACTCGCGCATTAGATCGGCGTAGCCTTCAAAGTCGGCCTGCGAGCCGAGGTTGGCATTTGCGCCCCGGCCGCCGGGAAATTCCCAGTCGATATCGACGCCATCAAAAAATGTATAGCTGCGTAAAAAATCCGCCACCGAGTTGACAAAAATAGCGCGCTTGTTGGCATCGTTGGCGAGCGTGTAGAAGGGGTCTGACAGCGTCCAGCCACCCACTGATGGCAGGACTTTCAGGTGCGGGTATTGCTGCTTCAGTTTAATGAGTTGGCCAAAGTTTCCGCGTATGGGGTCGTCCCATTGATCGCCGGGATAGGATTTTTCCAGCGCCGCGTATTTGTCGTGAACGGTCACCTCAAAATCCTGTTTGCCCTGACATTGACTGACCAGTGCGCTGTAGCCCGAGGGGTTTGCCTCTTGCAGCGACTTATTTGGTCCACATACGGGAATAAAGCCGTACAGCACGTGCGTCAGTTTTTCGGCTGGCATATCCATGACGTGGTAGTTGCGTCCGTACACGCCCCACTCCACGAAATAGCTGCCGATGACTTGGCCGTCGGGGCGGCTGTGGGCACCATCTGTGGGTTGGGTGTCGGTATTTGACTCTGTTTCGCCGGTATTGCTGTCGGTGTTGCCATCAGTGTTATCTGCGTCGGTCGGGGAGCCAGGGGCGGGAGTATTGGCGCCAATCAGCTTCCATACCTGACCGTCGCCATGGTTATCTGCCGGGTCGTCGCCCTGGGTCCACCATTTTGCTTCGTAGTTGTTTCCACCTGCGCTGACCTTGTCGCCACCGGTGTAGATGGCACTCGTCTGCCAGGCGGGGTAGTTTGCCGCGGGTTGGTCTGCTTGTGGCGTGCCCCCGGACATGCCGCCTTCGATTGCACTGCTTTCGGTCGATGTTTCAGCGCCGTTATCTGCCGGTGTCGCGGCGTTAGTGTCTGGGCTGCTAGCCGAGCCGTTGTCGTTCGTAGGTGCAGTGTTGTCAGCACCGTTACCCGCCGGCTGATTGTTTGCGCCGCCAGCTGTATTTGTAACGTCGGGTGATTGAGTGGCGCCGGCATCGGCGTTGGCGTCGTTCTGTGCTGGCGCTGAGGAGCCACCGCCGCCGCACGCACTTAACACAAGAGCCAGCGCCAGAGAACTGGCCAGTTGAGTGATGTTGGTTTGTTTCATGGTGTTACCTATTTCTCGAAATTGTAGTGGTCGCAAATTGGTCGGGTGCTGGGCGTCAGTTGCTAAAAAGGATGCTTAGCCTCTGGCGGCACGCCGCGCTGTTTCCTGGCGTGCTTGCAGCGCTTGCAGGTACAAGGCCAGATGACGACGGCCGTTTTTGAGCTGGTGAATACACCGGGTCAGTTGATTGCCGACGGTTTTGGCCATGCGCGCAAGGCTGTGATCGCGTAGCTTTTCACTGATCAGTTGGTCCAGCATGGTTTGTAATTGCTGGTTTAACGCCGTTTGTTCGCGGAGCTGTCGCGCGAGCTGTTGATTGCTGTGGCGCACGCGAATAATGGCGAGTTTGCTATCGGATAACGCGGCTTGTAGGCGCATTTTTTCGTTGCGTTCTGCAACATACTGCTCGCTGCGTTTTTTCAACTGCGCTTCGAGTCGTGCAATGTGCGCATTTTTGTCTTCCATAAAATATTCCGCCAATGTCAGCTGTTCGCTCAGGTGCGTGTTTTGCTCGCGCAAGGCGTCGTTGCTGTGTGTCAGGGCCTGAATTTGTCGAGACTGCGCGCTGTTTGACTGCGCTAGGTGGCTGACGTTGCGGGGTTTTGAATGAGGCAATGATGCTGTCGTTGTCATGGCTATGGCCGCTTTAAATGTTCGATGAGCTCAGTGTATGCAGGTGATGCAACAGGCAACATTGGCCAGATAGGCTAGAAAATGGCCTAGGCCACTGCGGCAAAGGGGCACAAGCCTGGGGGATTCTGTTCTATAGTTAGGCAGTTAGACCGGTGCGCTCGGCGCCATTACATGGGGGAGTTTGTGGAAATACTGATCATTGATGACCATGCGCTATTTCGCGATGGGTTGAATGTACTGTTACAGCAGTTGGCGCCCGCTGTGCAGGTGACCGAGGTAGGTAGCGGGGCCGCCGCTTTGGCCGAGTTAGAGCGCCCGACGGAGTTTGATATTGTCTTGCTTGATTTTCATTTGCCAGATCAAAACGGCCTACTGGTATTGGCCGATATCAAGGTGGAATTCCCCGAGCTGCCGGTAATTTTACTGTCGGCAGAAGAGAACCCCGCGCTAGTTATGCAAGCGCTTCAAGAGGGCGCCAGCGGGTTTATCACGAAAACTTCTTCTGCAAAAGTGATGCTGAGCGCGATTAAGTTAGTGCTATCGGGCGGGGTTTACGTGCCGCCCGTCATGCTGGCCCAGGGGCAGCCACACGCCGTGCAACAAAGCCCGGTGAAAGAGCCCAAGGCGCAAACCCGCGTTAAGCTGACCGAACGGCAGCGCGATGTGCTAGGCCAAATGGGCCGGGGACTCGCCAATAAAGAGATTGCCCGTGCGCTGGATATGTCACCCAGCACGGTGAAAGTGCATGTGGCGGCCATTCTCAAGGAACTGGATGTGAAAAATCGCACTCAGGCCGTGGCCCGGGCGCGCACCCTGGGGCTAATTCATGCGGAGTAAACTTTTGGCGCTCCCGGGGTTCGGCTAACGCCTACGCAACCCGTCTCGCTGCGCTATGCTGATATTTTAAGCGACCGGTACAATAGGCATGAAGGTCTATTGGATAGTTTGTCTGTTATTTTGCCTGAGTGCGCGGGTGGGCGCAGCCGAAATACAGGTAGTTGCGGCAGAGCTTGCGCCCCATGCGGGACAGCTGCTACCGCAGCAGGGTTGGGTGCCTCGGGTATTGGCACTGGCGCTCAAAGACCGTGGTTACGAGCCGAAAATCGCCTTTATGCCTTTTCGCAGGGCCCTCTCATTGGCGCAGCTGGGCCAGGCCGAGGCCATTGCGCCCCTGTACAAAAGCGCCGCGCGCGAACAGTTTTTGTGGTTTTCCGAGCCGTTGGGGTACTCCAACACGGCGTTGTTCTTTCGTCGCTCTAAACCGGTGCACTTTCGCACCTTGGCAGATCTCGAAGGGCTAAAGGTTGCGGTGATGCGCGGAGGCCGTGTCAGCGACCAATTCGATACGTACAGCGGAATGGTACGGGTGGATGTCACCAGTTACGAGCAGCAGGTGCGCATGCTTATGGCGGGTCGAGTGGACGCCATTGTGGGCGAAGAGTTTGTGGTGCGAGCGATGATCGAGCGCCAGTACACCTTAACTGATCACGACATCGTTCAAGCGGCTACGCCATTGGCTGTGCAGGGCATGTACGTAGGTGTTGCAAAAAGCGCCCGGGACGCACAGGCAAAAGTGCGCGCCATCAATTTGGGGATGGCCCAACTGCGCGCATCCGGCGTCTATGGCGCCATCTTGGCAGAATACGGTATGGCCTACGAAGTGGGTATGCTGCGGCCATTGGCCGCAGAGGTGACCGCATCCGACGGCGACTAGGCGCAAGAGCTGTGCACGTCGTCGCGAACAGGGGCCGCAGGGACGCTTATTGCCCCCCGCATATCCCAGTTTGGGCTAAGCTGGGGGCGCCGTCGCAGCAGGAATAATAATGAGCAATCACATTCAAACGGTGCTGACCCAGTGGTGGCCTGTGCGCGATACCCGTCAATGGGTGTTGGGCGTAGTCACTCACACAGAGGGTTCGAGCTACCGCAAAGCGGGCGCCATGATGTTGCTGAACGACCTGGGCCAATGCCTGGGGCTGTTGAGTGGCGGTTGCCTGGAGCGCGCCTTGCTGGCTGAAGTTAAACGCGTACTGGCTTTTAATCGGCCGCGCGACATTACCTTCGATGCCACCCAGGAAAGCGAGCTGGCCTGGGCCTGGGGGCTTGGCTGCGGTGGCCGAGTCAGCGTGCGTCTATTGCCGGTATCGGCCGCCAATCACTACCTGCAACTGGATCAGATCCTACGCCAGCTTCAGGGCCGTCAAGCCGTGCGCTATGGCGTGCCGCTGGGCGATGTGAGCGCGCAGACGCCCTGGCAACCCCTCCGCCCAATAGATCCAGGCTATTCGCAACGTCAGGGCGATTGTCTGTGGGTGCCCCTAACACCGCAGCGCCACCTGGTGATTTTCGGTGCCGGTGTCGACGTTGTGCCGCTGGTGCAAATGGCCACAGCTCTGGGTTGGCAGCTCACTTTAATCGATCACCGGGTGAGTGCGGCGAAAGCGGCGGCCTTTCCCGCGAGTGTACAGTGGCTGTGCTGCGAGCCCGACGATCCCAAGGTGGCCCAGGTATTGGCAAACGCCGATGCGGCCATGGTAATGACACACAACATTGCATTGGATGGGCAGGCATTGATTCAGTTGGTGGGTAAGCCGCTGGTCTATTTGGGGCTGTTGGGGCCTGAGCACCGCAAGCAGCGGGTTCTCGCCGAGGCCCAACTCGACGAATCGCGCCTGCCCGTGCCATTGGATGGCCCCATGGGGCTCGACCTGGGCGGCGAATTGCCAGAATCGGTGGCGCTGTCGGCCTTGGCGAAATGTCATCAAGTGCTCGCCGGTGGTGCGAATCGAGCGCCTGAGCAGTTGTTATCCACGCCTTTAGAGCGGCGGTGCCCATGAGCATGTATGTAGTGTTGCTCGCCGCAGGTGCCAGTCGGCGTTTTGGCGCGACACCCAAACAGGCGGCCCTGTGGCAGCAGCAGCCAATCCTGACGCAGATGGCAACGCGCGCAGAAGCGTTGGCGCCCGGTCGTACATGGGTGGTATTAGGCGCCTATGCACAGCAGTTGCTGCCCTTGGTGACCCATTCGCACGCGCTAATTCATCAGCAGTGGTCGGATGGCTTAGGCAGCTCCATCGCCTTTGGCGTGGCCGCTCTGCCGGAGGATGCCAGCTGTGTGCTGCTGTTGTTAGCCGATCAGCTGGCGGTCACTGAACAGGCACTTGCCCACTTACAAAGCGTGCATGCAGGGCGATCTGGCGCGGCCATTACCTGTGCTTTTTACGATGGCGTGCGCGGTGTTCCCGCTTTGTTTTCCGCGCATTTCTTTCCCCAATTGCGCCGGCTGCAAGGCGAGCAGGGAGCAAAATCATTGTTGCGTCGCGATGAGACAGTGAGCGTGCCACTGCCGGCGGCAGCGATTGATATCGATACCCAAACCGATTTACTCCAATTTGAAACTCACAGGGAGATTGACCGTGCAAACATTGACTATTAACGGCAAAGAACACCGAGTTGAGGCCGATCCCCAAATGCCCTTGTTGTGGGTGCTTCGCGATTTCCTGCAGATGACCGGAACGAAGTATGGTTGCGGCAAGGGCTTATGTGGCGCCTGCACTGTGCATCTTAACGGCGCTGCGGTGCGCGCCTGCAGTTTGCCGGTCGCCGCAGCAGTGGGAAGCGAGATCACCACCATTGAAGGTTTGTCCGAGTCCGGCGATCACCCCTTACAAAAGGCTTGGACCGAGCTCAAGGTGCCGCAGTGTGGCTATTGTCAGTCCGGCCAGTTGATGAGCGCTGCAGCGCTCCTGGCCAGCACGCCCAAACCCAGTCGCGCCCAAATTCGCGCGGCCATGTCCGGTAATATCTGTCGTTGTGGCACTTACCCACGTATCGAGGCCGCCATTCAATCGGCCGCCGGCGTGCAGTATCAGCCAGCACAGGGAGATAAATAGTCATGGCGACCTTGACGGTACTCAATCGACGGGAATTTTTTAAATTAACCGGCCTCAGTGCTACGGCGGTGGCGGCCGGAGGGTTTGTATTGCAGGGCAGTGTGCCCGTGCACGCCGAGTGGTCAGGCGGACAGGGATCGGCGCTGTCGCTGAATATGTTTGTGCACATCGCACCCGACGATCGCGTGACTATCGTCGCCCACCGATCGGAAATGGGGCAGGGCATTCGCACCAGCTTGCCGCAAATTGTGGCCGACGAGCTGGATGCTAACTGGGATAAAGTCGATATCGTGCAGGCACTGGGCGACAAGCAGTACGGCGATCAAAATACCGATGGCTCGCGCAGTGTCGTGGGTTTTTATCACACCATGCGCGAAATGGGCGCCTCGGCGAAAGCCATGTTGGTACAGGCTGCTGCTCAAAGCTGGGGCGTGGCGCCCGAGACCTGCGTCGCCGCAGACCACAAGGTGACCCACCCCACCAGTCAGCGATCATTGCGCTACGGTGAGTTGGCCGAGCGCGCCGCTAAGTTACCGCTGCCGGACCCGAAGTCGCTCACCTATAAATCACCCGAAAATTTCAAATACATTGGCAAGCCTGTGCCCATGGTGGATTTGGCCGATATTGTGCGCGGCAATACCACCTATGGCGTTGATGTGGCGCTACCCGATATGTTGCATGCGAGTATCGAGCGCTGCCCCTGGCTCGGTGGAAGTATCAAAAGTTTCGATGATAAAGCCGCCAGAAAAGTTGCCGGCGTGGTGGATATTATTCGCTTGGACGGTGGCACTGAGCCGCCGGCCTTCCATCCGCTGGCCGGCGTTGCCGTACTCGCCACCAATACCTGGTCAGCTCAGCAGGCGCGCAAAAAACTCAATATCACCTGGACAACTTCCGATCATCAGAATTTTGATTCTGCAGCCTCATTGAAAGCCTTGGCACAGCAGTTGCCCGAAAAATCCCAGATTGTGCGCAACCGCGGCGACATTGCCAAAGGATTAGCGAGTGCCCACCAAACTTTGTCGGCGGTGTATACCGTGCCGCACTTGGAGCACGCCACGATGGAGCCCCCGGCCGCAGTGGCGCGTATGACGAAAGACGGTTGTGAGGTTTGGGCCTGTGTGCAGGCGCCGCAACGCACTCAGCAAGTGGTGGCCGGCGCTGTGGGCCTAAAGCCCGAGCAGGTGAAAGTCCACGTAACACTGTTGGGCAGTGCCTTTGGTCGTAAGTCCAAGCCGGATTTTGCAGCCGAGGCGGCATTTTTGGCAAAGGCGACACGGCGACCGGTTAAAGTCATTTGGAGTCGAGAGGATGCAGTGCGCCACGGCTATTACCACGCGTTTAGCGTGCAGCATTTTACAGGCGGGCTGGATCAGTCGGGGCGACTCAGCGCGCTGAAAGCGCAAGTAGCGTCACCCACGATTATGTCGACGTTTCAACCGAATCAAGCCTACCTGCAAGATTTTGAAGTGGGGCAGGGGTTTGCGAACATACCTTACGATATCCCCAACATTCAGGCCGCCGTGCATGAAACGCCCGCGCACACGCGCATTGGATGGCTGAGATCGGTGTACAACATCAATCACGCCTTTGGGGTAAACAGCTTTATCGATGAGGCGGCGCGTTTGGCGGGCAAAGATCCACTGGCCTATCACCTAGACATGCTGGGCGCCGATCGCACGGTAGACACCCGCGAAGAGGGCTTTAAGGCCGGCTTTAATGCCGACTACCCCTACCGTACGGCGCGCATGAAAAAGGTGCTGCAAGCCGTCAAAACCAGCGTTGGCTGGCCGGCAAAAACAGCCGCTGGCGAAGGCTGGGGTATTGCCGTGCACCACAGTTTTTTAAGCTATGTGGCGGTGGCCACCAAGGTGGCGGTCACCCAGGGTAAGTTGCAAGTGCAAGAGGTACACATTGCCTTGGACTGCGGTCAGATGGTGAATCCCGATCGCGTACACGCACAAATGGAGGGTGCGGTTATCTTTGGTTTGTCGCTGGCGTTATTTGGCGAAATCAGTTTTGCCAAGGGCGAGGTAGAGCAATCCAATTTTGACGACTATCCGCTGTTGCGCTTGCACCAATCGCCAAAAATTGTGGTGTCGTTAATGCCCAGTGGCGACAAACACGGCGGTGTGGGCGAGCCGGGTGTACCACCCATAGCGCCGAGCTTAACCAATGCCATAGTGGCGGCTGGTGGCCCTAGAGTGCGGGCCTTACCTGTCGCCAATCACCTGAAAATTATATAAAGCGCGATATTCAAAGCCATGGCTCCACGGTAAACAACTCATTGAACCAGACCGCCGGCACAGCCGGCGAGCCGCTGGTGCAATTGGTTAGCGGTAGGCCTCGTAGTGGGTGTTCTTGAGACCCAGGGCGGCCACCAAGCTGCTGAACCCAATGATCATGGTGATCTGTAAAAAGACACTGACTAGGACGGCTGCACCCCAGTCCTGAAAAGACACATCCACCAAGGCGACAATACTGCAATAGAGGCTACTGGCAATGCTCAAGCGAAGCAGTCCATTGACGGTGGCGCGTATTCGATAGTCGCGATCGTCTGGGTTGGCGAAGGGATCTCTGTTTGCGCTGTAGATATTCCAGAAAATGATTGCCCCAAAAAATGTATTGCCTGCCAGTAGCAACACAAAAAAACTGATAGCTTTTGTCAGATCTTGGGTGACTTGACTGTAGAGTAGCACGACGAAAATAATCAGTAAAATGAAGCACGCCAGCGCACCGTAGAGCAGTTTCATATTCGCAAATTCGGTTAGTCTGCGTGGCTTTAGTTCGGCACTGCGCGAACTTTTTTCGCCCTGCTTTCGCATTAACTTTGTCAGTTTGAACTCGAACACTTCTACGAGCAGGAAAGGCACTATTTGTAACATATAGTAACCAAAGGGCATCATTTCATCGAACAATCTAGCGGTCCATTCACTCTGTTCGCGCCCTTGTGCGAGTGGCCCAAGAAAAACCAAACCCAGCAGTAGAACTATGCCAATGCATAGATTGGCACCATTGATGCGCTTGAAAATACGCAGTGCCCGCTGCAGTTCGCGCAGCGGTTTGGGGTAGAGTTTTGGGTAATGTTCTGGCGGGTACTGTGTAAAAATAGTTTCTGCTCGGTGCGCTAGTCGCGCGGGCAGGTAATAAGAAATACAAAAGATTTGAAGGCCAAACACCAGGCAAAAAATTAATTGTTCGTTCATATGATGCTCTCTTCCTTGGGCTGATTAATCGCGTGATTGAAGGCGATGCGAAGTTCTGAGTCTGTTGCGCCCAGTGCGCGCAGTTTGTGAAGCGTCTCTGCCAGCTGTTGAGCGATGACAGCGTGTAAATCTAATTGGCAATTGGCGCGCGCATCGGGATGGATAACCGTTCCTCGATAACCGCGAGTTTGAATAACCCCGTCGCGCTCCAGCAATTGATAGGCCTTGGCAACAGTTTTATTGTTTAGCATCAGGTCATTGGCGAGCTGGCGAATAGAGGGTAGTGCGTCGCCGGGTTTTAACTGCCCCTCCGCTACGCCTTGCTTTATTTGTCCAATCAATTGGGCAAACAGCGGTTCTTGAGCGTCAGGCTTTATGATGATGCGCATGGGTTCTGCCGATTATCTTGTACCATTTGTACTAATGGTACAACTGGGTCATGTTAAACGCAAGCAGTGTTGTAAATGTCGAAGACCCGCGAAACGTGGTCCGATGGGTTCATGGGTTAGGCAGATGTGGTTTTGCGCACGCTGATAGGTGTGGATTTGTAAGCGGGTGTGTGACTGCGTGGATCGAGTGACAGCCCAATCAGCGGATTTGTTTCTGGGTAGTAGCCCAAGACGGCGCCGCGCTGAATATCGAAGGGTTGGACCGTGAAGCCGGTGACCTGGCCGGTGGTTGAGCGCAGCTCAACTGGGTCGCCGGCCGACAGAGACAGTTCGCGCATATCTTCAGGGTGCATAAGGATGGTATAGCGATCCTTTACACCGCGATAACTGTCGAACTCCTCATACACGATAGTATTAAATTGGCCCTCGCTGCGCGCGCTGATCAGGTGTAGGGGATAGTTTTTATTGCGCGTTTGTGGATGCCTCGACAAGGGCCGAAACTGCGCTTTACCCGACGAGGTAAAGAAGTGGGGCGTCGTTAGGTGGCGCTCGGCGATATGAAATTCCTCGCGGGTCTGATCGATGTCCGCGAGTGGCTGTAAATTGTGTAAACACTTAGCCATGGTTTGACGGATGGCTTCATGGGAGCGCAACCGTTCAAATAATGCAGCGTGATGGGGCAGCGTATTTTTCCCTAAGTCCGATAAAATCGCCACTTCCGAGTGCACATTATCCAGTCGGTGTATGCCGCCATCACTTAGTCGCACATAACTGAACATGGACTCTTGTGTGGTGGCTTGCCACTCTTCGTCGCGTGCCGCCACCGGTAGAATGATGCACTCGGCTTGATCGCAGCTGTGCAGGTGGCCGCGGTTTAAGGTGGTGGTTAAGTACACCTTGCAAGCGATGCGCTCTAGCGCCGCTTTAGTCCAGGTTGTATCGGGTGCCGCCTCCAGCAAATTACCACCCAGCATTAAGGCGAAGTCTATCGAGTGTTCATGGGCGGCGCGCAGGCAGGCCATGGTATCCAGGCCGGGTGTTTCCGGGGCGTGTATGCCCAATTCTTGCCCCATGCGGGCCACCAATTCACTGGCGAGCATTGGCTTGACGCCGACGGTACCCATGCCTTGCACATTGCTGTGGCCGCGCAGGGGCAACAAGCCGGCTCCGGGCTTGCCCACGTGACCGCGCAGTAAGGCAAGGCCCACCAAAGTTTCCAGTGTGTCGACACCGTGGCGGTGGTGGGTGAGGCCCATACCCCAGCAAAAAACTGTTGCTTGGCTTTGTGCGTAGCGATCGGCAAGTAGCTGAATTTGTGCCTGCGCGAGTCCGGTTTCGGCTTCTATGACGTCCCAGCGTAAAGCTGACAGGCTGTCGGCAAAGGCATCATAGCCTTCGGAAAATTTCGCAATAAACGCGTTGTCCTGGCGACCGCTGTCAATGATGCATTTCGCAAGAGCGGCGAAAAGGGTGGCGTCGCTGCCCACCTTGGGCTGCAGGTACATAGAGGCAATTTCATGGCCGCCGATAATGAGCGACCGAGCATTTTTGGGAAGTGCAAAACGTAAGAGACCCGGTTCCTTGACGGGATTGATCACAATGACCTCGCCACCGCGATCGCGGCAGGCCTTGAGTGCGTGTAGCAAGCGCGGGTGATTGGATGCCGGGTTAGCGCCAATCACAAAAATACAGTCGGCTAATTGCAAATCCTGCAATTGCACTGTGGCGGTGCCGGTACCCAGTGTATTTTGCAGCGCAACACCGGTGGCCTGGTGACAAAAGTAGGAGCAATTGTTGACGTTATTGGTGCCCTTTGCGCGCGCCAATAGTTGCAACAAGTAGCCCGCTTCATTGGATGAGCGGCCCGAGGCGTAGAAAAAACTGCGCGCTGGATCAGCGTGGCGCAGGCGTTCGGCGGCCTTTGCTAAGGCTGCATTCCAACTAATACAGCTGAATTTTTCTGCCCCGGCAGCCTTGTATAGCGGCGTGTTCAGACGCCCTAAATGCTCGACCTCGCGACCGGTCAGAGCCTGCAGTTCAGCCAAGGGATGGTCGAACACCTCTCTGGGGATAGCCGCCTGATTGTCTGTCGATTGAGCCTGCACACTTTTGTTGCACACGGCGGGGAATTCGCCCAGCTCGTTGGTCATGCCGCCCCGTTGGCCGCCCATGCCCAAGCCGCAGGCTTTACAGGCATTGTGACTGGTCAGCGCCTTGGCGGAGGCTTTAAGTCCAATGCGCTTGGCGGTTGCCAATGTGTAGAGGACTTTTTTCAGGCCGCCACCGGCGGGCAATTTAGAGGGCATAGTGTGCTGTCCTAACTGGGTGTTCTTTGCTGTATCAATTGTCGCATGCAATTCCGGTTGTTGCGGCCTGCAGAGCACGCGGTCGGGATTCAGCGTTATTGCTTAAATATCCGATTGCGGTGCTTGAGTACAAAGTATGGAAGATTAAACGCTGCTCTCAATCAACCAGCTTAGGTGTCGCGCGGCTCGCTCCATCTGCGAGGCTATATCTGCCAGTTAATTGGCGTGTCATTAGTCTTGCTGACATCAATTAGCTGGAACTACCGTACATTAACAGTTGGCATAAAAAGTTAAAATTAATTCGATAAAATATTTTTTATTTCTTAGTTATTTGCCTTTGTGATTTTTGTAGCATTTTTTTGGGCATTAATCACAAGGAAATTTTGATCTGCGCTAGCCTGATTGCTCGTGCGAGAGGGCAGTCTAATGCCTTGTAATGAGTGCTCGGGATGGCCGGTTATCTCGCATGGATCAGGGAAAATAATCCAGCTGTCTATTTTCCAGGTTTACCTCCACTACTAGGAAATAGCGAGATGACGAACAAAAATAATATGAAGCTAACCGCATTGGCGTTGGGGATTGCTGGCTGTATGTCAGTCCAGGCCGCCGATCGCGTGTTTCTGCAGGAACGTCCCGATATCGTCAGCAATTTGGCCGCCGGCCCGGCGTTGACGCAGCAGTCTGCTACCGCACAAATGCTCGGCCTAAGTGCCGCTGAATCATTGCAAGTGCGCAAGCAGTACACCCATGCTGATGGTTCCACCACCACGCGCTACACCCAAATGTACAAGGGCATTCCGGTGATCGGCGACGATGTTATCATCAGCCGTCACAGTACCGGTACCCTGCGCGCTGCACACGGGGCCATGCTAACTGGCGTTGCGGCCGATGTGATTAACACCACGGCGCGGGTAACTGCGGCCGCCGCCATGCAAACGGCCAAGTCGCATACCATGGCCGGCGCCAGCATCCTGCCGGGCAGCAACCCCGTGGCCTACGAAAATGAAACCTCCCGTCTGGGCATCTGGCAAGACCAGAACGGTCGAGCGCGTTTGGTTTACGAAATTTCTTACATGCAGCACGGCGATACCCCCTCGCGTCCCTACGTGATAGTGGATGCCTTAACCGGTGCGGTGCTGCTGGAGCGCGACAATCTGCAGACTGCCAATGCCTCGGGCCCCGGCGGCAACCAGAAAACTGGCCAGTACCACTACGGCACTGACTTTGGTTATATGAACGTTTCGCAGTCGGGTAGCACCTGTACCATGCAAAACGCCAATGTGAAGACCGTGAACCTTAATCACGGCACCACAGGCAGCACTGCGTTCAGCTTCACCTGTCCGGAAAATACCGTGAAGACCATCAACGGCGCCTATTCGCCGCTAAACGATGCGCACTTCTTTGGCGGTGTTGTATTCGACATGTTTAACACCTATGTGGGATCGCCACCACTGAATTTCCAGCTACAAATGCGCGTGCATTACTCGAACAACTACGAGAATGCCTTCTGGAATGGCAGCGCCATGACCTTCGGCGACGGTGCCAACACCTTTTACCCGCTGGTAAGTCTGGATGTGTCGGCCCACGAAGTGAGCCATGGTTTTACCGAGCAAAATTCCGGTCTGGTGTACTCGGGCAAATCGGGTGGTTTGAACGAAGCCTTCTCCGATATGTCCGGTGAAGCGGCCGAGTATTATATGCACGGCACCAACGACTGGATGGTTGGCGCGCAGATCTTTAAGGGCAACGGTGCTCTGCGCTATATGGACGATCCTACTAAAGACGGTAAGTCCATTGGCCATCAATCCGATTACTACTCGGGTATGGATGTGCACTACAGCTCGGGCGTGTACAACAAGGCCTTCTATCTGCTGGCGAACACCAGCGGCTGGAATACTGAAAAGGCCTTTAAAGTTTACGCGCTGGCAAACCAAAACTACTGGACGGCTAATACCAACTGGGACGTGGCGGGTAACGGCGTTTTAGATGCCGCTTGTGATTTGGGTTACAACATCGACGACGTGAACGCATCATTGGTCGCTGTTGGTATCACGTCATCGGCCACCAACCCCGACTGTGGTGGTACCCCACCTCCGCCACCACCACCACCAGGTGTGCTCCAAAACGGCGTGCCGGTGACTGGCCTTAGTGCGACCACTGGCAACGACCTGATGTATTCCATGAACGTGCCCGCGGGCGCCACCAACATCAAGTTTGTGATGAGCGGTGGTTCTGGTGATGCGGATCTGTACACGCGTTTTGGTGCCGAGCCAACCGACAGTGCTTACGACTGCCGGCCCTACTCATCGGGCAACAATGAAACCTGTACCGGCTCGTCCACCAATGGCACCTACTATGTGCGCGTTAAGGCTTACAGCACCTTCTCGGGTGTGACCCTAGTGGGAAGCTACGACGAACCCGGTGACGGCGCCGACCCCATCGACGAAACGGTATCTAATATCTCTGTGGCTCGACGGGCCTGGAAATATTACACCGTGACCTTGGATGGCGAGTACAGCGATCTGAACGTGTCTATCAGCGGTGGCTCTGGCGATGCGGATCTGTATGTGCGTCAAGGCGCGCAGCCAACGACGTCGTCGTACAACTGCCGTCCCTACCTGAATGGCAATAATGAGAGCTGCAACTTTACCAACCCGGCCAGCACTACGTGGCACATTGGTATTCGCGGTTACTCGGCGGCCTCGGGTGTGACCTTGCGCTACACCGCAACACCTAAATAGTTCAGCGAGAACTATTCAATGGATTGAGAGGAGCTTCGGCTCCTCTTTTTTCTCCTGCATTTCTAACGCATTGTCTAACGACAGGGTGTTCCTATGAAACAGTTTTCACGTCTGATTGCTGCGCTGATGTTGGCGGGCCTGTGGTCTACACAGGCGCTGTCTGAACCTGAGCGCCAGTGGATCTCCATCGGCAGTGATGCCGTAGAAAGAATTAAGCAACAGCGGTTCCGCGGTGTCGATCTGCAACCAATGCAGGCCATTTCGGGCACAGATATCACCGTTGCCACCATTCCTGAAAATCAAATTACGCTGTTAAGCCAGTTGATGCATGATGAATTTCATCGCTGCGGGGGCTTTGTATTTCACGAGTCACAGGCCGAGGCTCAGCAGTTTGCGGTGCGCGCCGCGGCGCCACAACCCGCTCAGCTGGCGGTTAGCTATAGCATCGATAACCCAGCAGGCGTGAGCATGTTGTTGGATGAAATGGTGTCCAATAATTTGACCACTACGGTCAACACCTTGAGCGCTTACCACAATCGGTATTACACCCAGCAAACGGGCGCGGACGCCGCGAGCTGGATTCGCAGCCACTGGGCCAGTATTGCCAGTGGCCGAAGCGATATTAGCGTATCGCTCTACAGCCACAGTTGGCTGCAATCCTCAGTTGTGGCCACCATTACTGGTACCACCTATCCCAACGAAGTGGTCGTTATTGGCGGACACCTGGACTCCATCAACGGCAGCAATC
This sequence comes from Simiduia sp., assembly GCF_058345725.1. Classification (NCBI taxonomy): domain Bacteria; kingdom Pseudomonadati; phylum Pseudomonadota; class Gammaproteobacteria; order Cellvibrionales; family Cellvibrionaceae; genus Simiduia; species Simiduia sp. The sequence continues at coordinate 18,579 of NZ_JBTUOC010000028.1, forward strand.
CTTCCGGGGGACGCGCGCCCGGTTCCGACGACAACGCCTCGGGCATTGCGGTAGTGACGGAAACCCTGCGGGCCATGGTGGCCAGTGGATTCAAACCCGCGCGCACGGTAAAAATCATGGGTTATGCCGCAGAAGAGGTGGGGTTACGCGGTTCTAAGGCTATTGCCGAAGACTATAAAGCGCAGGGTGTAAACGTTGTGGGTGTCGCGCAATTTGATATGAGCGGCTACAAGGGAACGGGTAATCGCGATATCGTGTTTATGACCGACTACACCAATAATGCACAAAATCAGTTCATGGCTCAGCTGGTGGATACTTACCTCCAAGGCGTGGTGTACGGCTTTGATCAGTGCGGTTACGGCTGCTCGGATCACGCCTCCTGGCATGCGCAGGGGTATCCCGCCTCTATGCCATTCGAATCCAACATGAGCGACTACAACAGCAGCATTCACACCGCTTACGACAACACGTTTGATGCGGGTCACTCCATTAAGTTTGCACGCCTGGCTGGTGCTTTTGTGGCCGAGTTGGCCAAAGGTGGCGATGGCAGTACGCCTCCACCGCCACCACCGCCGCCAAATGTGCTGGAAAACGGAGTGCCTAAAACCAATCTTGGCGCCAGTACGGGCAACGATTTGGTGTACACAATGGCGGTACCTGCCGGCGCTACCAATATTAACTTTGCCATGAGTGGTGGCAGTGGCGATGCCGATTTGTATGTGAAATTTGGGTCGGCGCCCACCGATAGCAGCTACGATTGCCGGCCCTATAAAAACGGCAATAACGAAACCTGCAGCGGTAGCAGCAGTGGCGGTATCTACTATGTGCGGGTCAAGGCCTACAGTGCCTTCAGCGGCGTGAGCTTAGTGGGTAGTTATACCGAAGGTGGCGACATCAACGAGCCCATCAACAGAAGCATTTCGGGAATCAATGTCAGCCGCGGCCAGTGGGCCAACTACACTCAGGTACTTAATGCTGGTTATTCCAGCCTGGTGGTGACCATGAGTGGCGGGTCGGGCGATGCGGATCTGTACGTGCGCCACGGCGCTAAGTCCACCACCAGCAGCTACGATTGCCGGCCCTACAAAAACGGTAACAATGAAACCTGCACGTTTAATGCGCCAGCGGCGGGTACTTGGCACATCGATGTGCGCGGTTATTCTGCAGCTTCGGGTGTGACGGTGAATATTCAGGCAACGCCCTGATTATATTTCCGTCTAAAATTGAGCCGCGCTATGCGCGGCTTTTTTGTGGACGAAGGTAGGGCTTAAACGCCTGGTACTGCCAATCGCGCATGGCCAGTACCAGGGTGACACCGTTACGTGCCGCGATATCCAGACCTGCATCGGCATTGTTAAGTTGGTCGAATTCGCGGGCCAGTTTATCGAGCTTTAGCTGGAAGGCCTGAACGGATTGGGGCGATAGCATGCCGTTTAATATGACCAGTTGATTGGCGGATTGCGAAAAATCCGCATTAAACAGTTCGCGTTCGATGGTGCGTTTAAAAAAGGTTGCAATTGGACCACCTGCATGCCAATGAAAATTTGGCGCAACTTTCAGCTTTATACGATTGTTGGGCAGCAGTTCAATAATTTTAAGCCTGTCTAAAAGCGCAAGCTTTTGAATGATCTCGGTTTCAGTAAACTGGTAGAAGTTGGCAATATCGGTCATCGACCAGCGATTCAATACGCACACAGTGATCAGCAGGGTGGCGGCATCTTTAACGATCTCGCGCTCCTGCGCCAGCGTCAGCTGGGTGAGACCTGCATTTTTCTGATTCATGGCTTGAATGAGATCGGAAATTTCCATGTCCATACACTGGCAAATGCGCTGCAGCTGCGGCAGATCAAAGGCCTGGGTGCGGAACAGGCGTTTGACGCTCGCCTCGGATAGTTGGAGCACCTGGGCCACGTCGGCATAGCGTAGGCCGTGGGCCTTCAGGCTGAGCTTTAGGGTGTCGATAATTGCATTTACTTGCGCCATAACCTGGCCCTGCTGGCCTGCGGGACACTGCCCGCAGGGATATATGTGTTGGGCCGGTCCTGTTTCGCCTGCCTCAAAAGCCCTAAAAGTATCAAATATTGATACTTTTAGGGTGAAAATTTACGCCTTTTTAAATTTTGGTGGTAAATAAAGATACTTTTAGGCAAATTGGCCCAGGTTCGCGCTTGGCCTTAGCCGGTCGGCAGTCGCATACGCATTGCTACACACAGGAGTCACCATGCAAAAGCTCACGGGCTTTAAAGGATTTATCCCCTACATCAGCGTTGTTTTTCTGAATGCTTTTGTGGATCTAGGCCACAAAATCATCGTGCAAAACACGGTGTTTAAAATGTACGACGGCAACGAGCAGGTGGTGCTAACGGCGTTAGTGAACGCGCTAATACTGCTGCCGTTTATTCTGCTGTTTTCTCCGGCCGGTTTTTTGTCGGACCGCTTCCCCAAGCACAAGGTGATGCGCGTCAGTGCCTGGGTGGTGGTGGCTGCCACGGCTTTGATTACCTGGTGTTACTACCAGGGGTGGTTTTGGAGCGCCTTTGGCTTGACCCTGCTGCTGGCCATTCAGAGTGCCATCTATAGCCCGGCCAAGTACGGTTACATCAAGGAACTGGTGGGCAATGAGCCGCTGGCGCGCGCCAACGGCGTGGTGAATGCCGTGAGTATTCTGGGCATTTTGCTGGGTACCTTTGTTTTTTCCGCGCTGTTTGAATGGTTGTTGTTGGGCAGTACCGTGCAAACCAGCGACGATATTGTGCAGCAAGTGGCGCCCTTGGGTTGGCTTTTAGTGGCGCTGGCAGTGATCGAAGTATCGCTCACCTACCGGTTAACACAGCGCTCCGAGGGCCGGCCCGACAAGCGCTTTGAGTTATCGCAATATGCCAAATTGCAGTATTTGCGTCGCAACCTCGCCATTTTGCAGCGCCGCCCGGCCATCTGGTTATCCATTGTGGGGCTCTCGACCTTCTGGGCCATTGCACAGGTGGTGTTGGCCGCGTTTCCCGCTTTTGCCAAAGAGACACTGGGTGAAACCAATACCCTGGTAATTCAGGGCATATTGGCATGCACAGGTATCGGTATTGTGCTGGGTTCGATTGGGGCGGGCCGCCTGTCGCGCAATTACATAGAAACCGGCTTGATCCCAATCGGCGCCCTGGGGCTGACACTGGCGCTGTTTTTATTGCCCAGCCTGCAATCGCCGCTGGCCCTCGCGCTCTGCTTTTTAGCGATTGGCACCATGGGCGGATTATTTATTGTGCCGCTCAATGCCTTGATTCAATTTCACGCCTTGCCCAAACAATTGGGCACCGTGTTGGCGGGCAATAACTGGGTGCAAAATATCACCATGCTGTCGTTTTTGGGGCTGACAGTGTGGGTGGCTACCCTGAATCTAAGTGCTGCCTGGTTGCTGGGCGCCATGGGTTTTGTGGCTATCATTGGCGCGGGCTACACCCTGTATAAACTACCGCACGCCTTTGTGCGGCTGTCGGTGAGTTTGCTGTTTAGGGGCCGTTACCGCATCAATGTGGTGGACTTCAATCACCTGCCGGCCCAGGGCCCTGTGTTGCTGCTGGGCAACCACATCAGCTGGATTGACTGGGCGCTGGTGCAGATCGCCTGCCCGCGGCCCGTGCGCTTTGTGATGCAGCGAGAAATTTACCACCATCCCTTGATCAAGCCGTTCGTGAAGCTGTTCGGTGTTATTCCCATCGCGAAGGGCCATAGCAACGAGGCCTTGCGCGAGGTTAAGGCGCACCTGCAGGCGGGCGAGGTGGTGTGCCTATTCCCCGAGGGGGCCATTAGCCGCAACGGCCAACTGGGTAAATTTCACACGGGCTATCAGCGCGCCACCGAGGGATTGGAGTCGGGTGTGATAGTGCCTTTTTATCTGCACGGTTTGTGGGGCAGCAAATTTTCTCGCTCCAGTGAGCGGTTGCGCGAGAGCCGCGCGCCAGAGGGGCGTCGGCGCGACCTTATCGTGGCCTTTGGTGCCCCTCTGAATATTCAAACCGATGCCAAAACACTAAAACTCAAAGTGTTTGAACTCGCCGCCCACGCCTGGCAGGCGCACAGCGACAACTACCTAGACACCGCCAGCGCATTGATTCAAAGCGCGCAGCGCCAGGGCGCTCAGGCCGCGGTATTGGGCGGGCGGGGCCAGGTCATCAGCTATCGGTCGCTACTCTGGGATGCGCTGCAACTGGCAAAGCGACTGAAACAGCAGCGCTTAGCGGGGCGGCCGTTGCGCATTGCCACAGATGGCGGTCGCGATCATTTTGTGGCCCATTTAGCGGCCTGGATTGCCGGTGCCGTGGTGCATCTGGACGGCCCACAGTTGCCGCGGCTGGTCAGCGCCACAGAGGCGTTGGCGTCAGGTGACGTGGCAGTGCCGCCGGTTGGTAAAACACCGCTGGCAGCGCTCTGGGTGTGCCGCTTGCCGGCCCGCTGGCTGGCTAGCTGGTATGGCGTGCGTGCCGATCTGGACGCACCCGCCCTGCAGGTGAACGATGCGCAACTGGCGATCAGTCATCGCCAGTTGCAATTAAATAGCCGGCAGATCAGCGACGTTATCAACACCCGGGCGGACGATGTGGTGGGTGGCTTTATCGATCGCCAGAGCGCCTTTGAATTAATGTTCTGCACCATTATGCCGCTGTTTGAGGGCTTGCCCGTGGTACATCAGATTGTGGACGACTCGCTGCTGTCGGTGGCAAAACAGGTAGCGCGCCGCAATGTGACGCTCTTGTGTTTGTCGCCTGCGCTGTTAAAGCAATTGCCCGATGACGAAACCATCGAGCCGTTGATGTTGGCCAGCGTGCGCATGGTCATCGGTGAATGCGATGAGGGCTCGCTGATACAGGCGCAACGTTTTGAGCAGCGCTATAACCAGCCCGTATACCTGGGCCTTGGCGGCGCCCCCTGGGTGCCAGTGGCGGCTTTGAATGTACCCGATGCCCTGGACACCAGCTATTGGCGGATACAGCGCGGTTGCGACAAGCGCTCGGCTGGCATGCCACTGCCGGGCCTGTGCATCGCTGTACTGGATGATAGCGGCCAGCCGGTCGCCGGTTTTAACACCAGCGGGCAACTGGCGATTGGGCTGGGCCAGCCGGCGGCCAGGGCCGATCAGGTGGTGACATTGACGGCGGCTAAGCTGCTGCCCCTGACGCGCTTGGGGCAGCTCACCGACGAGGGCTTTGTGGTGCCGGTGTTTACCAACTAAATCCCAGCCACGGGTGCCCGGCTGTGCGCCGGCGCCTGTGGCATAATGCGCAGCTCTTAAATTGCGAGCGCGATACGTGAATACTGTTATGGAATTTGATTGCCTGGTTATTGGTGGCGGTGCCGCTGGGTTGATGTGCGCCGCCACGGCGGGCTATCGAGGCCGGTCGGTAGCGGTACTGGATCACGCTAACAAAGTCGGCAAGAAAATTCTGATGTCGGGTGGTGGGCGCTGTAACTTCACTAATTTTTCTGTGGAGCCCAAGCACTATCTGTCGCGCAACCCGCATTTTTGCAAGTCGGCGCTTAGCCGCTACAGCTCCCAGGACTTTATCGAGCTGGTTGAGCGCCACGGCGTCAGTTTTCACGAGAAAACCAAGGGCCAGTTGTTCTGCGATAATAAATCGAGCGACATTTTGAACTTGCTGCTCACCGAGTGCGATTATGCCGGCGCGACGATCAAGACCCATTGCAGTGTCCAGAAAATCGAGAAATTGGACGCGGGGTTTCAGTTAACGACCAGCCAGGGAGTGTATCGCTGTCAGTCGCTAGTCATCGCCAGCGGCGGCCTGTCCATTCCCACCATGGGTGCCACCGGCTTTGGCTACGAAGTGGCTGGCCAGTTTGGCATCCAGTGTTTGCCCAGGCGGGCCTCGCTCGTCCCCTTTACGATAACCGACAAGTGGGCGGCAGTTGTCGAAAGCTTGGCGGGCGTTGCATTAGACGTTGTGGTAAGCGCAGGCAAGCAGGCGTTTGCCGACCCGTTATTATTTACCCACCGGGGCCTGAGTGGCCCGGCCATCTTACAGATTTCGAATTATTGGCAGCCGGGCGAATCGGTCACAGTGAATTTCTTACCCGGTCAGAACCTGTTAGCACTGGTGGAGCAATGGCGTGCGCAGGGGCAGAAGAGTGAGTTGAAAAACTTGTTGGGCAACTTGCTACCCAAGCGATTTGTACAAACCTGGTTGGCAGAATCGGTGGGCAGTAAGCAAGTGCAGCAATACACGGATGCTGAACTAAAAACGTTGCAGAGCCAGTTTCACCAGTGGGTGTTTACCCCTTCTGGCACCGAGGGTTATCGCACCGCAGAGGTCACCTTGGGAGGTGTGGATACCGACGAGGTGTCCTCTAAAACTTTTGAGGCGAAAAAAGTGCCGGGCCTGTTTTTTGTGGGCGAAGTGCTGGATGTGACTGGCTGGTTGGGTGGCTATAACTTCCAGTGGGCCTGGGCCAGCGGTTACTGTGCCGGACAATACGTTTAGGGGCTCGCCTTGGCCTTGGCCTGGGCGCGCGGTAAAATTAATCTTTTGACAAAGTGCAGGACACTACTATGGGCAGGGCCTACCAGAACCGCAAAGAATCCATGGCGAAAACGGCGGATGCCAAATCCAAGGTGTACAGCAAGTACGGCCGCGAAATATATGTGTGCGCCAAATCCGGTGGGGTTGAACCCGAGGGCAATCTAAGCCTGCGCAATCTCATTGAGAAGGCGAAAAAAGACCAGGTGCCCGCACACGTGATCGACAAAGCGCTCCAAAAAGCCAAGGGCGGCGGTGGCGAAGATTTCTCGCCGGCGCGCTACGAAGGCTTTGGCCCGGGTAATTGCATGGTGATTGTGGAGTGCCTAACGGACAACCCAAACAGAACCTTTGGCGATGTACGCCAGTGTTTCGTGAAAACGAAAAGCAAAATTGGCACTTTGGGGTCTGTGAGCCACATGTTCGATCACGGTGCCATTTTTGTGTTCAGCGGCGACGAAGAGGCGGTGCTAGAGGCGCTGATGGAAGCCGATGTGGATGTCATCGACATCGAGTCCGAGGCCGATAAGGTTACGGTCATTACCCCGCATACGGATTACTTCAAGGCTAAAACTGCGCTGCAGGACGCATTTGACGGTATCGATTTTGATTTAGATGAAATCCAGTTTTTACCCCGCGATACAACGCCCGTCGAAGGAGAGGACCGGGAAATGTTCGACAAGATGATGGAGATGTTGAACGATGTGGACGACGTGCAAAATGTCTATCACAGTGCCAGCCTAGCCGATTAGCCTGAGCATTGATGTAGATAATACCCGGTGCGCCGGGTATTTTTTTGTCTGAAATTCAGTGTATTTCAGGCATAAAAAAGCCCGGCAAGCCGGGCTTTTTTAGGCGAAAGAGAATTACTTCTTCGCTTTCTTTTCTTTCTCGGCAGCAATTACTTCATCAGCTACGTTTTGTGGGCAAGCCGCGTAGTGAGAGAATTCCATAGAGAACTGACCGCGACCAGAGGTCATGGTGCGCAGGGTGCCGATGTAGCCAAACATTTCAGCCAATGGTACGTCTGCCTTAACGCGTACGCCGGTTACACCTTTTTCCTGGTCTTTGATCATGCCGCGGCGACGGTTCAGGTCACCGATAACATCACCTACGTGGTCATCGGGGGTAAACACGTCAACCTTCATCACCGGCTCCAGCAATTGGGCACCGGCTTTAGGCATGGTTTGACGGAAAGCGCCTTTAGCAGCGATTTCGAAGGCGATGGCCGAGGAGTCAACGGCGTGGAAACCACCGTCATACAGCTCAACTTCAACGTCCAGCACTGGGAAGCCCGCCAACGGACCGGTGTTCATCATGGACTTAAAGCCCTTTTCGATGGCCGGGAAGAATTCCTTAGGTACGTTACCGCCCACAACAGAGGAGGTGAACTTGAAGCCAGAGTTTGGCTCACCGGGCTTGATGCGGTAGTCGATCTTACCGTATTGACCTGAACCACCAGACTGCTTCTTGTGGGTGTAGCTGTCGTCCACTTCGCGGGTGATGGTTTCGCGGTAGGCCACCTGAGGCTTACCAACAACCAGTTCGATACCGTAGGTGCGCTTCAGGATATCTACTTTAATATCCAGGTGCAGTTCGCCCATGCCTTTCAGAATGGTTTCGCCGGAATCTTCATCGGTTTCAACGCGGAACGAGGGATCTTCCGCAACCATTTTACCGATGGCGATACCCATTTTCTCCATGCCGGCCTTGTCTTTTGGCGCAACGGCGATAGAGATAACTGGGTCTGGGAACACCATGGCTTCCAGTGTGCAGGGGTGCTTGGGATCGCACAGGGTGTGACCGGTCTGCACGTTCTTCATGCCCACAACGGCCAGAATGTCGCCAGCCTGCGCCGATTCAATTTCGTTTCGGTCGTTGGCGTGCATCTCAACCATGCGGCCGATACGCTCGGTTTTGCCGGTGGCCGAGTTGAGGATGGTGTCGCCTTTTTTCATCACGCCAGAGTAGATGCGGATAAAGGTCAGGGCGCCAAAACGGTCGTCCATGATCTTAAACGCCAAAGCTTTCAGCGGCTCTTCGACAGCAACGGTGGCGAACTCGCCTGTTTCGTTACCTTCTTCGTCGGTCAGTGGCTGCTTGGTGGCTTCTGTCGGGTCAGGCAGGAAGTCAACAACGGCGTCCAGTACCAGCTGAATACCTTTGTTCTTGAACGCAGAACCACAGTAGGTGGGGAACCAGTCCAGCTTGATGGTGCCCTGACGAATGCAGCGCTTGATGTCGTCTACAGAGGGCTCTTCGCCTTCCATGTAGGCCATCAGCAGGTCGTCGTCCTGTTCCAGTGCTGTTTCGATCAGCTCCTGGCGGTAGGTTTCCACGTCGTCGGCCATGTCGGCAGGCACGTCTTCAACGGTGTAGTTTTCTGGCAGGCCGGAGTCATCCCAGATGTAAGCCTTGCGGGTTAGCAGGTCTACTACGCCTTTAAATTCGTCTTCGATACCGATCGGCAGCACCATTACCAGTGGACGCGCACCCAGTACTTTCTTAACTTGGCCTACAACGCGGTAGAAGTCGGCGCCCATGCGGTCCAACTTGTTGACGAAAATTACGCGGGCAACTTCGGATTCGTTAGCGTAGCGCCAGTTGGTTTCAGACTGAGGCTCAACACCGCCAGAACCACAGAAAACACCAATACCGCCATCCAGCACTTTCAGTGAACGATACACTTCCACGGTGAAATCAACGTGTCCGGGGGTATCGATGATGTTGAAACGGTGGTCGTTCCAAAAACAGGTGGTCGCAGCGGACTGAATGGTAATACCGCGCTCTTGTTCCTGTTCCATGAAGTCGGTGGTGGCTGCACCATCGTGTACTTCACCGGTCTTATGGATCTTACCGGTCAGCTTTAGGATACGTTCAGTGGTGGTGGTCTTGCCGGCATCTACGTGCGCGAAAATACCAATGTTTCTATATTTAGCTAAGTCTGTCATTACGGTACTCGATAAGCTAGGGCGAAAATTGCGCGATAGCATACAGAATTTCGCGCCAGTTTATTAGTGGATTTAAAGGAAAATTTTAACGATTTATGGGGTTTTATCGTTAGAGGGCGCTATTGAGCGCTAAAACAGTCGGATTTACCACCCGTGAATGCACCTTTTTTCGCAAAATACTGCCTTGGTGGGGGCGGCAAGGGGGGCGGCATATAGCTGAAAGCATGGATTGTCGGCGTTTAGAGACCGGTATGTGGGCCTTTTAATACCCCTTTTGGCTACTGGATCACCCTTTTCGGAACAATTGGTTCCGAAGCCCACTTTCGCTTTGCTAACCCGACGGAGTGTCTACTAGTCTCAATAGACGTTGTATAAATCTTGTTCGAGGTAAGGAAATGGCCGACAAATCCTGGATGTTGCATCCTCTGGCGATTCGCCATGCGCGCGAGTGTATTGTCATTATTAAGCGCGATTTTGATGTGGCGCTCAAATTGTCAGATCCGGACTTTCTAGAACAGCTGCACGCCAAGGTGTCTCTGGGCGCATCGCGCGATTTGGGCAAAGCCTACGCGAAGCTCGTGGCCGACGCCGGTGTCGGCAAGGTGATCAGTGCTTTGGGCAGCGAGCCTGCGCGCCCAGTGGTCGCGGCCCGCTAACGGATCGACCACTCCCCCAGTGCCTACAGCCCTACATCTGGCGCCTTTCTGGCGCTAGTGAACAGCAGAACTCGCGCCGGCGTTGTCCTTGGAATCACTTGTACACCTGCGCGAGCTGAGCTTGAAATAACCCCAATACCTTGTCTTGAGTGCCGGTGCGCCGGGTTAGCGCCGCTATGTCGACGGCGTAATGGCGCTCCCCCGGCGCCAGCGCGCGCATGTCGCCGCGGGACAGCCAGGGTTGGACGTAGTGGCTGGGGAAAAATCCAATGTAGCGCCCGGTGGCAACCAGCGCCATGCGTACCTCATAGATGTAGGCATTGGCGCTCCTGCGCAGCCCCTGCATGGCGAGCGAGGCCTGGCCGACGGTTTGAATGCCTGGGTGAATAAAGGCGTATTGGGTTAATTGCTCGTTGTTGAGGGTGGCTTCATCGGCGTCAAACAGCGGGTGCTTACGGTGGCAATACAGAAAGTAGTCCTCGGTGTACAACGGCTGGTAGCGCAACGACGACAGATCGCGGTGGCGAGGTGCAAAGCAAATATCTGCGCGGCCATCGATTAAGGCTTGCTCCATTTCGGGCAAGCTGTTGGTGGAGATATTGATGACAACCTCGGGCGCCTGCTTGCAAAAGGCCTCCAGTGTTTCGGTTAGTTTAAAGCGCGGGTCGCTGACGATGGCATCGGAGCAAATGATATTGAGCTCGCCGGTAACCTGGTCGTGCAAGCCGTTCACTTGCTGGCGAAACTGATCTAGCGCACCAAATAGTCCGGCTACCGCCTCGTATACGGTTTTACCCTCTTCGGTTAATGCGAAACCCGCGCGGCCGCGCTGGCACAGAGTGAGGCCTAGGCGGCCCTCCAGATCGGCCATGTGGGTAGAGATGGTTGAGCGGGCGATATTTAGCTGCGATTCGGCTGCGCTAAAGCCGCCGCAGTCGGCCACCGTTTGGAAAATCCGGAGTAGTTTAAGGTCGATATCGTTAACTTTTCTGAGCATTGACATAGTGCACATCGTTGAGCAGGGCAAAAAATAAGTGCAGTAACTTATTGTTGCGTTGGTGGTTAAGGCAGTGGGCGGCCATATCGGTACTGAATTGCAGTTGCTGGGGCAGTAGCGCCCGCAGTTTGCCTTGATCGACCCAGTCCTGCGCCACATGCTCGGGTAAAAATCCCAGGTAGGTGCCGGACAATATCAGCGATAGTCGCGCCTCCAATTCCGGCGCTATGGCGCAGGCGTGAAAGGGTGCCTCCTGCGCGGTTAGCGCTTGGTGCCAGGCGTAGCCTGCACCTACGAAGTCCTGACCGTGTAGCTGCGTGGCCTCCGTCACGTGCACGCTAAACAGCGGGTGGCAGTGGCTGCAGTACAAATAGCAAACTTCGCGGTACAGCACCTTGCTAAAAAATTTGTCGGTGAGCGTGGATTGGGGGGCCAGGCCAATGTGTGCCTGGCCCGCGCGAATGGCCTCGGCGATGGCGGCGGGGTTCTGGCTACTTACCTGCAGCCGGGCCTTGGGAGCCTGGGCCCGGAAGCGGCGCACCACCTCAGAGAAGCTGAAGTTCGGGTGATTCAGGCTATCGTCGCTGATGGCAATGACCAGTTCGCCTTGCAGTTGCTGATGCTGTAGCTGGGCAATCTGTTGTTGAAACGTATCGCCCGCCTGCATCCAGCCCTTGGCCGCCTGGTAGGTGGCTTCACCTTCGGGCGTGAGCGCAAAGCCCCGGCGTCCGCGCCGGCACAGGCTGAACCCCAGCCGGTTTTCCAGCTCCGACAGGTGCGTGCTGATGGTGGAGCGCGACAGTCCCAGGCGCTGTTCGGCGGCACTCAGGCCGCCGCACTCAGCCACAGCCATGAACAGGCGCAGCAGGCGCGGATCTTGGTCGCCGGTTTGCTTCATTATTTATTGATCTAAGTAGGTAAAGGTTGGCTGTATCTTACTTTAACTGCCGCCACTTGTGACAGCCCAAGTGGTGCGGTTTAATGCCCGCCACCAATAAGTTGTCTGCCGACAACCCATAAAAAACCGCAAGTGGAAGTCACAAGATGAAAACCCCTCAGAGCATTACGCTCATCGGCATGCCGGGCGCCGGCAAAAGTACCATAGGCGTTTTGCTCGCCAAAGAATTGGCCAAGGACTTTGTGGATACCGACGTCCTAATTCAGGTACGCGAGCAGCAAACCCTGCAGGAGATCATGGATGCCTCAGACTATCTAAATCTACGCCGCATAGAAGAAGAGGTGATCCTGGCCACAGATTTACGCAACCATGTCATCGCCACCGGCGGCAGTGCTGTTTACGGCGATGCCGGTATGCAACACCTTAAGCGCTATGGGCCAGTGGTGTTTTTGAGTGTGTCGCTCGACGAGTTGCAGCGCCGCATTCACAACTATGCCTCGCGCGGTATCGCGCGCCGGCCAGACCAAAGCTTTGACGACGTGTTTACCGAGCGCAATCGCCTGTACCGCCAGTATGCGGACATCGTCATTGAGTGCGACGGCAACAATCAGGCTGCAGTTATTGAGCAGTTGTTGAGTCAGTTGCCCTGATTCGCACCCGGCGCTGCGTGTCTCAGTGCGTTAGTTTGACGCGCTCAAACTTTCGGTCGGAGGCACCCTGCCGTCAAGGCGACGGAATTGGTTCATACTGAGGCTTGTTAACCCGGCTACTTCTGGCCGGGAATGCAGGGGAGCCCACAATGACCGACGCCAAAAAAGAATTACATCAGCCCTTAGGCGGCAACGAAATGCCGCGTTTCGGCGGGCCCGCCACCTTTATGCGGCTGCCGGCCAAAACCATCGATGATCCATTAGATGTGGGCATTATCGGTGTGCCGCTCGATATCGGCGCCTCCAACCGTCCGGGCGCGCGCTTTGGACCGCGCGAAGTACGTGATGAGTCGCGTATGCTGAGGCCTTTTAATGTGTCCACCGGCGCCGACCCTTTTAACAGCTTGTCCATTGCCGACATCGGCGACGTGCCTATCAATACGTTCAATCTCCAGAAAAGTGTTGAAATCATTGAGAAACACTACGACAAGGTGGTGGCGGCGGGCATTACCCCGGTGTCGATTGGCGGCGACCACACCATTGTGCTGCCCATTCTGCGAGCCTTAAAGAAGAAATATGGCCCGGTGGGTGTGGTGCATGTGGACGCCCACGCCGACGTGAATGATCACATGTTTGGCGAGCGTATTGCCCACGGCACACCCTTCCGGCGCGCGATGGAGGAGGGGTTATTGGACGGCAATCGCGTGGTGCAGATTGGTTTGCGCGGTACCGGCTACTCGCCGGATGAATACCAGTGGTCGCGCGACCAGGGCTTTCGCGTGGTGCAGGCGGAGGAGTGCTGGTACAAGTCCCTGGCACCGCTGATGGCCGAGGTACGCGCCAAGGTGCAAGGCGGCCCTGTGTACATTAGCTTTGATATTGATGGGCTGGACCCGGCTTATGCGCCGGGTACGGGCACTGCCGAAGTGGGCGGGCTAACCGTACACCAGGGGCTGGAGATAGTGCGCGGGTGTAAGGGGCTGGATGTGATCGGTTGCGACCTGGTGGAGGTGTCGCCGCCCTACGACACCACCAAAAACACCTCCGTAGTGGGTGCCAATCTGTTATACGAAATGCTCTGTGTACTGCCGGGCGTGAACTACAGCTAAGGGGCTAAAATTAACAGAACTGCCTGTGAATCTTTGGTCATTGGCGAGTTTTGCTAATTTGCCTGCTAAATCTAGCGACTTCTGCCGCCAGGGCGCCTGGCGGCCTTTCTCTTTGCAACCTTAATTTTTTCTGGCAGCGCTAGAATTTTGTCAGCCCACAAGGCCAATTTATGTATTAGCCAGCGCCCAGAAAGCGCGCAGAATAAACAAGGTTGCAGTTATGTCGGTTTTTTCCCATTCGGCCTTTGATGGCCATGTGCATGTCGCTTTTTATCACGACGCCAAATCCGGCTTAAAGGCGATTATCGCCATCCATAACACCAACCTAGGTCCTGCGCTCGGTGGCTGCCGCATGTGGCCCTATGCCAGTGATGAAGAGGCCCTGCGCGATGTGCTGCGTTTGTCGCGCGGTATGACCTACAAATCAGCCATGGCTAACTTGAAGTTGGGCGGTGGCAAGGCGGTCATTATAGGCAATCACCGCACCCAGAAAACCGACGCTCTGCTGCACGCCATGGGCGATTTTGTTGAGAGTTTAGGTGGCCGTTACATCACCGCCGAGGATTCGGGTACCAGCGTGGCCGACATGAAAAAGATTGGCGAGCGCACCGCTTACGCCGGCGGCGTGGTGGAAGGCTCTGAACACGGTGGCGACCCCAGCCCAACCACTGCCTATGGTACTTTCGTGGGGCTAAAGGCAGCCGCTCAATATCGCTTGGGGCGCACGGACTTGAACGGCTTGAGAGTGGCCATTCAAGGGGTGGGCAATGTGGGCTTCCGTTTGGCTAAACACCTGCACGATGCCGGCGCCGAATTGGTTGTTTCCGATATTTTTGCCGATAACACCGAGCGCGCCGCGCGTGAATTGGGTGCAAAAATTGTGGAGGGCGACGCCATTTTTGACCAGGACGTCGATGTTTTTGCGCCCTGTGCGCTGGGTGCCATCATTAACGATGACACCATTGGCAGGCTTAAGGCCGCTGTGATCGCCGGTGCAGCTAACAATCAATTGGCCGAAGAACGCCATGGCGAGATGCTGCAAAGCCGCGAAATTCTATACGCACCCGACTACGTTATTAACGCCGGTGGCATTATCGATGTGTACTATCAGCGCACCGGCGGCAGTGCCGAGGCCCTGAAAACCCACGTTGAGTCTATTGGTGACACCCTTGTTCAGATCTTCGATCGAGCAGCACAAACACAAAGTCCAACCGGGATTGTGGCAAATAAAATTGCCGAAGAACGCTTTATGAAAGCATAAATTGCAATCTTGGCCGATAGGTCAGATTAGCATTGAGGGATAAGGTAAGATTCCTCGTTATATGTTTTTCCTCCTGTGACTCTCCCTTGCAATTTGTATGGGATTTCAAGCCCGGCGCTAACCCGCCGGGCTTTTTTTTGCCCGCAATTCGGAGGTTGGAGTTTCTTACGCAGTTTTGCTAGGTGTCACTCAATAATTGACTTCTATTTTGGTTAGTATGCCCCTCCCGTGCATCTTAGGATGACTTTGAAGGAATTGATTGAGATAGGAAATCTAGCATGAAACACATTTTCGCAATTTTTTTGGCGACGTTTTTTATTGGAAATACATCGTTCGCTGCGTCTGCAGGGACCGATGTTCGCAATAGTAAGGATAGCCCCATTGTCTCTCGCTATCCCGGTTCTTGGATTATCAAATATTCAAGCAGTGATTACGATAAATATGTGGTGGCGCTCAATGCCAAACGCCACCCAGAGCCAAAGAAGTACGCCTTTCTTACTGAAAAATTTAAGGTTATTGAGGGTATAAGAACGTCCATTGATTACCGACTGCCAAAAGGCGGGTCGCAACGTCAAGTTTATAAAAATTATGAGAATGCATTAAAAGCAAAGGGCTACAGCCTATTGTTTGGTTGCTATAGGAAGTCCTGTGCAGTTGGAGCTGAATCAGTACCGCGCATGTTGTCCACGGGCGGCCATATTCCAAAGCTGGCTAATTCCAATGCGCATATTATGACGACCTCCTCATATTTGGCAGCTGAAAAAGTGGAGGGGAATAAAATGACCACTGTTGTTGTGATGGTGGGTTACAACGAGGGATCGCCGTCTGCCGGTCTTGTTTATCGAATCGATGTCATTGAGTCCACAGAGCTAGATTTATCGCAGGTGACTGTGACCGATCTTAATGACAAATTGGCAACACAAGGGCGGGTGGCTCTCTACGGGATTACCTTCGAGTTTAATAGCGCCCGTGTTAAACCAGAGTCTGAGCAAACGCTAAAAACCATTGCTGACTACTTAACAGTTAATCCAAAACAGAAGGTTTATGTGGTAGGCCATACTGACAACGTAGGAGCAATCGAGGCTAATTTGTCACTGTCAGAGCGGCGAGCGGAGGCTGTAGTGGCTGAGCTGATAAATAGTTATGGGGTCGCATCACACCGTCTGGCTCCCAAGGGCGTTGCCATGTTATCGCCAGTTGCGCCGAATACATCAGAAGCCGGTAGAGAGCTCAATCGCCGCGTAGAAATTGTCGCTCAGTAGCCAGGGGTATTATTTTGCCAAATTGCCCTGCTTCGTCGGGGCAGTTTTTACATAAGCTAATAGGTATAGTTCCTTTGAGTTTTATTCTTGGGCGGTCATTCGGGCGCTGGGGTTTTCGTCTCGCACGCGATTGGATTTCGGAAACGAGTGGTTGAGTAGTTTTAATGCCGTGTCGTAACTGTGCACCCAGGCCAAAGTTTGTATGTGTTCGGTGGCTGAAAACCCCATGCGCTGTAATTGTGCGATCCACTGTTGCGAATAGATTGCTTGTGAATGGTGGCATGCAGCTAGCGCATTGCTAATTGCGTCGTGTTTGTCGGTGTCGATTGACAGCTGTTGGTGCAATACCCGTTGCGTGCATTCATGCAGTTCCGATTTTTCTTGAGCGTGAATGGAAGTCGTTGCACCGAATAGCCCTAGGGTAAGGGTCGCTATATAGATTGACTTAACCCGCATAAGGTTGTCCTTGTTCGCTATCTGATGAGTCCTTCATTGCAGGTAAGGATGTTTACGTTTCCATTAACTGAATACCGTGCAACACAAAATGTGGCAATAAGTTTCACCTACAGGAATTTTTCATGCCAAGAATATTTTGTTATGTTTTTAAACAAGGTGTGCACTTTCGAGGGGAAGTGTCAGGTGAGTCAGGTTTCAGTATAACCGTTTGAAAGGTGGGATAGCGTTGTTATGAAAAAGCCCCGCGCTGCGGGGCTTATCTTCTTGGCAGATTAAACCAGTTGTTGCAATTGCTCGAGATCATAGGCTGCCATATTTTGGCCTTCCTGCAATCGTATAGGCCAGTCAGGATTCGAAATTAATGCGCGCCCTACGGCCACTAAATCAAATTCATTGTTATTCAGTTTTTCTAGTAACCTGTCGAGCGACGCGGGTTGTCCCCCGGAGAAACCTTTCTTTTCCTCGTCCACAAAGGCCTTGTCTAGTCCGACGCTGCCCACGGTAATGGCGGGCTTGCCAGTCAGCTTGCGAGTCCAACCGGCCAGGTTGAGTTCTGAGCCTTCGAATTCAGTTTCCCAAAAGCGGCGTGTGGAGCAGTGGAAGATATCCACACCGGCATCCGATAAAGGGGCCAAAAAGGCGGCCAGTTCTTCGGGGGTTTCGGCCAGGCGCGCGGTGTAATCCTGCATTTTCCACTGAGAAAAACGGAATACGATGGGGAAGTCCGGCGCGGTGGCGGCGCGAACCGCTCGAATGATCTCTTGTGCAAAGCGCGTGCGGGCGACCAGATCGCCGCCGTAGCTGTCGGTGCGTTCGTTGAGGCCGGCCCAGAAAAACTGGTCGATCAGGTAACCGTGCGCCCCGTGAATTTCAACACCGTCAAAGCCGAGCGCCATGGCGTCTTTGGCCGCTTGTGCGTAAGCGGCGATGACCTCGTCAATATCGGCCTGGGTCATTTCGTGGCATTTTTTCTTGCCCGGGGCCACTAAGCCTGACGGGCCAAATCCTGGTACCGAGGGGTCTGGCTCCATACCCTCGCGGCGCACAGCGCCCACGTGCCACAGCTGGGGCATAATTTTACCGCCGGCGTCGTGCACGGCGTCCACCACCTTTTTCCAGCCTGCTAGGGCCTTTTCGCCGTAGAAGTAGGGCACGTTATCGTAGCCGCTGGCGGCTTTGTGGCCGATGCAAGTGCCCTCGGTAATGATTAATCCGACACCACCTTCAGCGCGACGCTGGTAGTAGTTCACCACCAGGTCATTTGGCACATTGCCGGGTGAAAATTGACGGGTCATTGGGGCCATAACGATCCGGTTGGCCAGTGACAATGGGCCCAGGGTAAAGGGCTTGAACAATGCATCGAGTTGACTCATGACTACCTCTGATTCGGGGGGAAACTATGCGTTAATCGTGTGTTTGTATTGGTTCATCACTTGATCAAACAGCGCTAAACCGTGAATGCGGGAATATTGCAGGGCACCCTTGCAGGCGAGTATTAACAGCAGTGCTTGGTGGCGTGCTTCGCCCTTAAAAGCCATCACGCCAGCGGCCCGGCCCTGCTCCAATAATTCGGCAATAAACTGAATTTCGTGTTCGTCGAGCTGTGCAATGGCGTCGCACATGCTACCGGGCAAGACATTGATATCGGCTTGCAACGAGCTGAGCGGGCAGATTTTATTGTCGCCGCGTGCATAGGCCAGCGACGATTGCAGGTAGCTGTCCAGCCGCTGCCATGGGTCGGGAAAGTTTCGTCGGGCTTCGCTGAAGCGACGCTCGTGCCAATCTTTTATGAGCTGGCACAGGGCAACACCTAAATCTTCTTTGCGAGGAAAATGGTGGTGAATGCTGGCCTTGGTTATACCCAGTGCGGCGGCCAGATCTTGGTAGCTAAAGCTTTCAAAGCCCTTGGTTTGCAACAGGTTTATGGCGACTTGCAAAATTTCGTCTTTGCGGTTGCGCGAGCGGGTTTGGACCATAAAGCTAACCATCTAGTTGGTAAGTTGGCACCAAATTAACCTACTGGTAGGTAGGTTGCAATCGCAAAAAGTGGCTAATCAGTCACAGGATTCATACCAATGGGGGAAATTGCTGGTAGTTGTGGTCCAGAGTGCTATAAATAAAGTCAGGTTAACGTCAGGTTTGCCTAACGGCAGCTGGTGTTAATGCTGTTCATGTGTCTCCTTTAGATGGACTTGGTTTTCTTAGTGATCTTTGACCGAAGGTGGTCAAGTGCCGTGGTCGACCCCCACGGAGATAGGTAAAAGCCTTCTGCTCAATTATCAACCCGCCGACAGGCGGGTTTTTTTTGCGTGTACGCTGGGGAGAATTTGTGCCGGGTGCATTGCGCAGCCCGGCATTCAAGAGGTTGGGGCAGCTGCGAGGGGGTGCGCTCTAAGGCGCAGTGCACTCGGTACAGCGAATATACAGGCCGCGCGGGTCATTCATTTCGGACATGAGCGCGAAGGGTTGCACGAGCGGCGCCAGACTGGCGCGCAGCGAAGAGGGCACCAGGCTGTTGCTCAACTGGCTGGGTGCTAGGCGCACGTCTTGTAGAATTTCCTGCATGAATTGTTCGCCCGGGCTCAGTGGGTGTACCACCTCCTGTACTCCGTAATCGCTGAGGCCGGCCAGTTCAGCGGCGGCGGCGATGGCGTCGTCTAAGTGGCCCAGTTGGTCAACCAGGCCAATCTCCTGCGCGGTGGCACCGGTCCAGACCCGTCCCTGCGCAATTTGGTGGATGGCCTCGGGCGTGGTGCCGCGGGCTTTGGCCACCAGTGCCAGAAACTCCTGATAGATATGGTCGACGCTCATTTGAATAATTTGCGAAGCCTTCTCAGGCAGTGCACGGTCTAAGCGAATAGCGCCGGCAAGCTCCGTGGTGCCCACACCGTCGGTGTGCACGCCTAGTTTAGCCAGCGATTTCTGCAGCGTAGGGAAAGCGCCAAACACACCGATGGAACCGGTAATGGTGGTGGGGGTGGCCCACACTTGGTCGGCACCGGCGGTAATCCAGTAGCCGCCCGAGGCTGCCACCGAGCCCATAGAAATCACCACGGGCTTGCCCGCGTCGCGCAGTGCTACCACCTGCTGGCGAATAACCTCAGAGGCGAAGGCGCTGCCGCCGCCGCTGTCTACGCGCAGTACCACCGCTTTAATGGCATCGTCGTGGCGCGCCATTTCCAGCAGGCTGGCGGTGGAGTCACCGCCAATATTACCGGCGGGTTGGTCGCCGTCCATGATGGTGCCGCTGGCGACTACCAGGCCCACTTGATCGTTAAAGGGCAGGTGCTCTTTTTCAGTGACCGCCAGGTAGTGGCTGGCTTCGATTGCGCTGTAATCTTTGAGCTCTTCATCGTAGCCAAAGCGTTCAATGAGCATGGTTTTCAGCGCAATACGGGTCATCTTCTTGTCGACCAGCCCGCTGGACACGGCTAGGTCTGCACTGTTGCCGCCGGCATCGGTCATCAGCTCATCGGCGTTGTTGATATAGTTATTGATGGCGCCAATGGGCAATTTGCGGCGCTCTTCGACGTGGCTGGTGTAAGTGCTCCACAGCTCGTGCAGCCATTGGCTGTTGTGCTCGCGCGAGGCGGCAGACATGCTGTTGCGCGTGTAGGGCTCCACAAAATCTTTGTACTCGCCCACGCGAAATACGTGAAAATCTATTTCTAATTTGTCGAGCGCTTCTTTGAAGTAGTTGCGGTAGCTGCCATAGCCTGTGAGAAATACGGCGCCCAAGGGATTGATATATATTTCATCGGCGTAGCTGGCCAAGTAGTAGTTGTCTTGGCTGTAGCTGTCGGCAAAGGCGATGATGGGTTTTTCATGGGCGCGAAAATTTTCCAACGCCTCGCCCACTTCTTCCATTTTGCTAATACCGCCACCCAAGAGGTAGTTTAAATCCATTACTAAACTGGTCACTCGGTCGTCTTTGGCGGCGCGGTTGATGGCGTCTACCAGCACTTTTACGCGGGTTTCAGTGGGACCCTTGTCGTCGCTGAGAATTTTGGACATCGGGTCCACATAGGTCAGTTGGTCGACCAAAAAACCCTGTGGGGCCACTAGCACAGCAGTTTTATTGGGTACCACAAAGGGTTCGTGACTGGTAATGACACTGATAATCACCAGCACCAAGACAATAAAAATCAGGTTTGCCAGCGACACCCGCAGCCAGGTAACCGCGCGCCAAAAGCCGCCAAAGATGCGGCGTAGTAAACCGGGTCGATCGTGAGACATGAAACGCTTCCTTAGGTCATTGTTCCTGAGTGGGGTTGGCCGACAGGTATTGGAGCCAGCGGCTGGTCATCATGGCGGCATTAAATAGTAATACGCTGGCCACTAGCATGATCCAGCTATAAATGTCTGCCAGCGGCGACATAACATTGGTAACCCCCACGATAAAGTAAAACAACACCACAAAACAGAGCCAGCTGTAGGTGCGGTAGTGTTTGGCGACCATTCCAGGGATAAATAAGGCGAGTGGCAATACTTGCACGAGCAAGCTGGCCAGGCGCGCCTGTGGTTCTAATTGTTGCACTAGGGCGCTCAGTATCAAGCTGGCGATGGCAATAGCCGCGCAGGCCTGGCCCCATTTGGCCTTGCGGGCAATAGCCGCGACGTCGGGAGAGTGTGTCATAGCAGTTTTTTCGCCAAATACGCCAAACGTTTACCGAGCGCCCGGCACAGGGCTGCTTCATCGTCAGACAGGGGGTTGTGTTGGGCGCCGGCCCAGTGGCTGGCGCCATAGGGGGTGCCGCCGGCGTGTGTCGTATGTAGCAGGCTTTCGCTGTAAGGCAGCCCGGCAAAGACCATGCCGTGGTGCAACAGCGGCAACATCATTGTTAGCAGGGTGCTTTCCTGGCCACCGTGCAGGCTGCTGGTGGAGGTAAATGCGGCCGCTGGCTTGTCGATCAGTGCACCACTTAGCCAAAGGTCTGAGGTGCCATCCAAAAAGTATTTAAGAGGGGCGGCCATATTGCCAAACCGCGTTGGGCTGCCGAGGGCTAAGCCGGCGCAGTTGGCCAAATCTTCGGGGCTGCAATACACGGCGCCTTGTTCCGGCACAGCGGGCAGGCTGGCTTCGGTGTCGGGCGAGACCGGCGGTACCGTGCGCAGGCGTGCTTCCAGTCCCCCGGCTTCGACACCCCGGGCAATCTGTTGCGCCATAGCGTAGGTACTTCCAGAGCGAGAGTAATACAGCACCAGAACGTAATCTGAGGCCATTAAAACAGCTCCAATACGGCTTCTGGTGGTCGCCCAAGTGCCGCTTTGCGGCCGTGTACCACGATGGGCCGTTCAATCAGTTTTGGGTGGCTGACCATGGCCTCGATCAGTGCTTGCTCGGCGTGCGAGTCGTCGGCCAGGTTGAGGGTCTTGTAGGCTTCTTCACCTTTGCGCAGGAGTTGACGGGCCGACAGCTTCAGCTTTTTTAGCAGGACGGCGAGCTCGTCGGCGGTGGGCGGAGTTTCCAGGTAGAGAACAATGTTCGGTGCGATGCCTTTTTCTTCGAGCAGCGCCAGGGTCTGGCGCGACTTGGAGCAGCGCGGATTGTGGTAAATCGTGGTCATAGGAGAACTCAGCTCTGTGATAGTAAACGGCCCGGCGACCGGTCCGTTAGGATTCGCATTAAAAAGGCGCTATTGTAAACCCATCGCAACGCTGGCCCAAGAATCACGATAAACTAAAGGCCGCAAAGCTTGGGGAAATCACATGCTAGGAAACCTTTTGACGACCTTTCGGCGCCTGTTGCCGGAACTCTACCATCAGTTTCAGGATAAGCACTGCCAAATGAGCGCGGGCGCATTGACGTTTATGACGTTGTTCGCGCTGGTGCCGATGATGACTGTTGCCTATTCCATGTTCTCGCTGTTTCCCGCCTTTCAGGGCTTGGATGAGCAGCTCAATGCGCTGATATTTTCGAATATGTTGCCGGAAACTGGCTCGGAGGTGTCGCAATACCTCGCCGATTTTTCTAAGCAGGCGCGCAAGCTCAATTTAGCCAGTGTTCCGCTGCTGATTGTGACCGCCTACCTAATGCTCAAAAATATTGAAAAAACCTTTAACCGAATCTGGGGGGTCAAGCGCGGCCGGCGCGGATTGTCCAATTTTTTGCTGTACTGGGCGATTTTAAGCCTTGGTCCACTGCTATTGGGGGCTGGGTTGGTCATGAGCACCTATCTTTTGTCGCTGCGCTTTTTTACCGATGGCACGACGACGCTGGGCTTTTTGGTGCCGCTCTATAGCTATTTGCCACTATTGCTCACGGCCTTGGCCTTTACCCTATTGTTTGCCGCCGTACCCAATTGCCGCGTGCCCCTGCGCAAGGCGGCGGTGGGTGGTGTGATCGTGGCAATACTGTTTGAGCTGCTAAAGCGCGCCTTTGGCGCCATCATGGCGAAATCCTCTTTTGCGGTTATCTACGGTGCCTTTGCGTTTCTGCCTCTGTTTTTAATTTGGGTCAACATAACCTGGATGCTGGTACTGGGTGGCGCGATTCTGGTTCGGGTTTTGAGCACTGACAATCGCGTGACGTTGAGCGTGAAATACCCCGACTTAGTGGCGGCATTGATAGTGCTGTGGGAATTTCGGCTGCGGTTAAACACCGGTGCCAGTCTGGCAGATGGCGACCTGCTTGCCGTGGGCGTGGGCTCTGAGCAATGGCAACGCTTGCGCGATGCGTTATTGGAGCACCAAGTGATTGCCGTCACCGCTCAGGGGGACTATGTGTTGTGTCGAGATCTCAGTGGACTGACCCTTCGCCATTTGGCCGATATCGTGGCCGTTGAGGCCTACCTACCGGGCGTCTCCGACTACCTGCAGCAGTTTGATTGGTTCAGCGCCGTCGCGCCGCGCCTGCTCAGTATTGATCAGCACACAGAGCAGCAGTTAGATATTCCCTTGAGCGAGGTGTTTAACACCCAGGTGGCCCGCGAAGCCTACCCAGACGAAGGCGAGGGCTTAGAAATGTTGCGCAGTGAATTGTCAGACACCGACACAGCCCTGCCCAGTGCAGCGGGTTCAGAGAGCTGGCAAGCGGGTGCCGAGGTCAAGCCGTGACGCTGCCCCGGCTGCTGGCGCCACTGTTGCTGTGGCTAGTGTGGGGTTGTGAACAAGCACCTGAGGCCGAGCGTGCGTCGACGCTGACGTTGCTGTACCAAGGGCAGCAACAGCAGCTGCCTGTACAGGGGCGCTGGCTATTGGTGAACTATTGGGCGATTTGGTGCACACCCTGCATTAAAGAAATTCCGGAACTCAACGCGCTGCAGGCGGCATACCCTGAACTTCATATTGTGGGTGTTAATTTTGATCGCCCGCCCTTGCCGCTGCTGCAGCAGCAAGCCGAAAAGCTCGCTATTGGCTTTCCGCTGTTGTTGAGTGATCCCGCCGCGCTCGGATTGCAGACGCCAAACCTCTTGCCCACCAGCTACCTGCTAGACCCCAGTGGGAGGCTGGTAGAAACCCTGCGGGGTCCGCAGACCGCGGACACTATTACTGCGTTGCTAATAGAAGTGGGATTCTGACCGGCAGGCTTCGTATGCCTGTCTATAATAAGTGGGAACTGTTTTAGAGCCGAGAAATGTCCGCCCATGCCAATTCCACTGCTAATTTGTGATGACTCCAATATGGCCCGCAAGCAGGTGACACGCGCTCTGCCTGAGGGGTGGGACGTAGACATCACCTACGCGACCAATGGAGTTGAGGGCATCGAGGCCATTCGCGCGGGCAAGGCTGAAATGGTATTTCTGGATTTGACCATGCCGGAAATGGATGGCTATGAAGTGCTCGAACTGGTGAAGAGCGAGCGGCACAAAGCCATTGTCATTGTCATTTCTGGCGACATTCAACCACAGGCTCGCGATCGGGTGATGGCGCTGGGCGCACTGGACTTTATTAAAAAGCCAATTAATAAAGACAAGCTCGCCGAAGTGTTGCACCGGTACGGATTACTATGAGCCACCCATTGCCATTTTCCGAAACCCACCGCGACTGCCTGCAGGAAGTCGTCAACATTGCCATGGGCGCGGCGGCGGAAGAGTTGGCTGCCTACACCGGTGGCTTCGTCGAGTTGCCGATTCCGGTGATTCACTATGTGGAGCCCAGTCTTATTTACGAAGGCCTGGTGGCACAGCGCGGCGAGTGTCAGGTGTCGGCGGCGGTGCAATCCTTTGCCGGCGAGCACGGGGCGGCCTATGCCATGGTGGTGGTGGACGATGCCAGCCTGCAAGATCTGGCCGCGCGACGTGGGTTGATCTTGGCGGACGAAGAGGCAGAGCGCGATTTGGTGAAATCCCTAACCGCCACCATTACGGAAACCTGTCTGTCCATGCTGACGGACTTGAGCGGGCGGGCCTTCAGCTACGAGCCCTTGTTTGTGGCTGGGATGCACCAACCGCTGGCGCAGTTACACCTGGACGATCTGGTATCGCTCGACTTTGTCACCAGTGTTGAAATCAGTTATTGCCTGGAAGACAGCCCCTTCAAGTGCGATTTATTGCTGTTGTTTCCAGAAACCTTAAACCAGCCGTTACTGGAGTTGCTGGACCAGATACTGGCGCAGTAATCCGTTTCAATTCTCAAGTTGCGAACCAGTGCCAGTGCGGATTCTCACGCAAAAGTGACAGCGTGGGCGCGATCTTGGCGCTCCAGATGCGGCACTAAATTAAACCCGCTAATTTTAAAGCGTTCGCCCTCTTTGGCTATGCGAGTGACGCTGGCATTGCGTATCTTTAGGTTCAAGTCGATGGTGGCGGCATCGTCCAGTTGTTCGATTAGTCGCACAATGGACGCGATAACCCCGCCCGAGGTGACCACTAAAGTGCTGGCGGTTTGCTGTGCCGACTGCTCGAGCCCTGTGATCAGCCGCGCCCAGGCCGCCTCCACGCGCAGGTGAAATGCCTGCCAACTTTCCTGGTTGTCTGCCAGCGGTAGTTTGTTTTCTGCCCAGTGTTGCATGGCAATTTTTAGTAGCGCGTAGAGTTCATCGGAGCTGGGTTTATCCGGCAGCGGGTACTGTGGGTTTTGGCCGAGAAACGCCAGCACGACCGACTCAAAGTCAAATTCGTTAAAGCCCGGATCTTCCACGGCGGGCGGTAGCGCCAGTGCGTCCAGCAGCGCAGCCGCGGTTTGGTGTTGACGCGCCATGGCGCCCACACGCAGCGCCAGTGGTTGGCGGTCCCTCAAGCCGGAGGCTACCAGGTGCTCTGCCAGCCAGCTGGCTTGTTGGTAGCCCAGTTCGGATAGCTGATCGTAATTATCGCCGCCCAAGCTGGCCTGGCCGTGCCGTATCAGTAGAATTTCAGTCATGTCCTGCTTGCCCTGTGTGAGCCAATTCTTTTGTTTGATGGCGGGCCTGGCCGCTATAATGCCCGCTTTCCCGTAGCAAAAAGGACTGGCCGTGCGGCTGCAGCAGCTGGATCTCAATTTACTGGTGGTGTTTGAGGCCATTTACCGCGAGCGAAACCTAACGCGCGTGGCCGAGCAGCTCAATATTACACAGCCTGCGGTCAGTAATGCACTGAATCGTTTGCGCGACCGCCTAAACGATCCCTTATTTGAACGGGCGCACCAACGCATGGTGCCCACGCCGGTGGCGGAGAGTATGATTGCCGGTGTGCGCGAAGGCTTGGGCCAGTTACTGGCCAGTATTGAAAGCCCGGCGTTGTTCAACCCCGCCGAGAGCGCCAAAACTGTCGCTTTTGCCATGAACGACCTGGCCGAATCGCTGGTGCTGGGACCTTTACTGCAGCAGGTCAGTCGCCTGGCGCCCAAGATGACTATCACCAGTTTTAACCTGGCCCGGCGGGAAGTGGCGATTGAACTCGCCAGTGGTCGGCTCGATTTTGCCGTGGATGTGCCAGCGCTGCCCATGGCCGACCTGTGCCACCAGGCGTTGATGGACGAGCCCTACGTGTGTGCCATGCGCCCCGACCACCCCGCACTTGCCGCCGAGTGGGGCTTGCCGCAATACCTGGCACTGCGGCATATTCATGTTTCTAGTCGTCGCACTGGATTTGGCCATGTAGACCACACGTTGAATCTTATGGGGCAGGTGCGCAATATTCAGTTGCGGGTGCAGCACTATCTGGTGGCGCCCGATATCGTGCGCGACACCGATCTGGTGTGGACATTGCCCGCGGCGCTGGGCGAGCGATTTGGGCTGGCGCTGCGGCCGCTGCCGTTTGAGTTATCGCCACTGCAATTGCATTTAATTTGGCACCGTCGCAGTCAGGACAGTGCCAGTAGTCAGTGGCTGCGCGAGCTACTGTTCCAATCTGCACTAAATACCCGGGGCCGGGCGCTTAGCTAGCGGTTGGCTGCTCTCGTTAGAAAGTGCGCCATGGTGTATCGCTTTGACGCAAGGCGCCTAGTAACCCGAAAAGGAATACCATGAAGTTATCAGCCTTTGGCCAAAAATTTGCCGGTGAAAGCGGCGCGTCTTCGCTCATGGACGACTTGGGTAGCGCGCTTAACGATAATCCCGACATGTTGTTTATGGGCGGCGGCAATCCCAGCCGAATTCCCGCGATGGAGGCTATTTTTGCCGCCCGTTTGGCGGCGTTGGCAGAGGATACTGGGCAATTGTTTGGCGCACTGGGCGTGTATAAATCGCCCCAGGGCGATCGCGGGTTTCTCAAAGCCATGGCCGCCATGCTGGCCAAGGCCTGTGGCTGGCCGTTAACCGAGCGCAACTTGGCGATCTCCAATGGCAGTCAGTCGGCGTTTTTTGTGCTGTTTAATTTGTTTGCCGGGCGCATGCCAGACGGTTCCCAGCGCCACATCCAATTGCCGCTGGCACCGGAGTATTTGGGATATACCGACAGCGGTTTAAGCGACGATTTTTTTCGCGCGACTAAACCTACTATCGAAATGCTGGACGGCAACCAGTTTAAATACCATGTGGATTTTGCTGCGCTGGAGCTATCGGAGGCTACGGCAGCTGTGTGTGTTTCCCGCCCCACCAATCCCACTGGCAACGTAGTGAGCGACGACGAATTGGCGCGCCTGGACAGTTTGGCGCGGGCGCAAGGTGTGCCGTTGATCATCGACAACGCCTACGGCACCCCATTTCCCAATATTCTATTTACCGATGCCAAGCCCCTGTGGAATGACAATACAATTTTACTGCTGAGCCTTTCCAAGCTCGGCTTGCCCGGCACCCGCACCGGCATAGTGGTGGCCAGTGAAGCGGTGATCAAAGCGTTTAGCAATGCCAATGCCGTGCTAAATCTTGCTTCCGGCAATATGGGGCCGGCCATCGTGCAGCCGCTGCTCGACAACGGCGAATTAATTCGGCTGTGCAATCAGCATGTAGCGCCGCATTACCGGCAGCAAATGTCGGATGCGCTCGCCTGCTGCCGCGCCGCGTTAGCGGGTACGCCTTTCAGAATTCACAAACCTGAAGGCGCGCTATTTTTATGGCTGTGGTTTCCCGACCTGCCCATCAGCAGCGATACGCTCTACCGCCGTCTGAAGGCGCGCGGAGTACTGGTGGTTTCCGGGCACCATTTCTTCCCGGGTTTGAGCGGCGAATGGCGCCATCAGCAAGAGTGCCTTCGCGTGAACTACGCCCAAGACGCCGACACTGTACGTCGCGGCTTTGCCATTATCGGCGAAGAAGTTAAGCGCGCCTACCAGCATGGTTAAGTACGGCAGTCACTTATTTCAAGCGCTGGGGATATCCGGGCGCTGTACCGATTTTTTAACCTTTGGAGCATTATCCTATGCATTTTGTCATCGTTGGCGGTGGCGCGGGCGGGCTGGAACTCGCCACACGCCTTGGCCGCAAATTGGGCCGCCCTGAGCGCGCGAAAATCACCCTGGTGGATAAAAACGCCACCCACATCTGGAAGCCCCTGCTGCACGAAGTGGCCACTGGGGTATTGGATGCTGGCATCGATGCCGTGAGTTATCGCGCCCACGCAAGGCGCCACGGCTTTCAATTCCAACAGGGTTCTTTGGCGGGCATCGATCGGCAGGCGCGTAGCATTCGGCTTGCGCCCATCACCGATGATCGCGGCTGCGAAGTCGTGGGCGAGCGCAGTATTGACTACGACTACTTGGTGTTGGCACTGGGCTCGTCGACCAATGATTTTGGCACGCCGGGCGTCAGTGAACACTGCATCTTTTTAGATGCTCCTGCGCAGGCAGAGCGATTTCACCAGCGCATGTTAAATGGGTTTATCCGGATGGATGCCAGTCGTGGTGACGCTGCCTGTTTGCGCATTGCTATTGTGGGGGCAGGCGCCACTGGGGTGGAATTATCGGCAGAATTGCACAATGCTGCCCAATGGCTGTCGGTGTATGGCCTGCCCAACATTAGCCGCGAGCGGCTACAGGTGACGCTGGTGGAGGCCGGTCCACGTATATTGCCAGCGCTGCCGGAAAGGCTGTCGGGTAAGGCCCACGCTGAACTGGCCAAGCTTGGAGTCAATGTGCGCTTAAACACCCGCGTGGCCGCGGCCGAGGTCGGCGGTCTTCGCACCAGCGAAGGCGAGTTGTTGGCGGCCGATTTGATGGTCTGGGCCGCAGGCATTAAAGCGCCAGATTTTTTGAGCAACCTAGCTGGGCTGGAAACTAACCGCATTAACCAACTGGTGGTCAAACCCACATTGCAGACGACCGAGGACTACCGAATTTTCGCGCTGGGTGATTGCGCCGCCTGCGCCATGGCCGATGGCCGCAATGTGCCGCCCAGGGCACAATCGGCCCATCAGATGGCCGACAGCATTTACCGGAATCTCATGGCCATTATTGCCAGTCGCCCACTCAAGGCTTTTGAGTATAAAGATCACGGCTCGCTGGTGTCTTTGAGCCGTTTTTCGACGGTGGGCAGTTTAATGGGCAATTTGTCAAAGGGCAGCATGATGATCGAAGGGCGCTTGGCGCGCATGATGTATATCTCCTTGTACCGCATGCACCAGGTGGCTCTGCACGGTTGGCTGAGGACGGGGTTGTTATCGGTAAGTGAGAAAATTGGTCGGGTGGTGCGACCCAAATTGAAATTGCACTGATTTCATCGGCGCTGGGCAGGCTTTGCTATTCTTGGTGAAGTCTGCCCCCCCTTGAGGATCTGATCTGTGCTAAAGCTTTTGATGTATGTCAGCGATACCTGCCCGCTTATGGTGCGCGACACGCGCTTAATGATTGAGGGGTTGCTGGATATCGAGCGCACAGCTAAGCAACGCAACCGAATCTTGAATGTCACTGGCGTGCTACTGGTTGATCAGGGGCATTTTGTCCAGGTTCTCGAAGGTACTGACGAAAACCTCCGCGAGCTGATGACGGCTATTCAACAAGATACCCGGCATAGCAATGTCACCATCATTATCGAAGAGCCCATTGCGGCGCGCTCATTTGACGACTGGAACATGGACATTTTTATGTTGGATGCCAAGCCCGAGCTGAGAAGTGAAGACTTATACCACTTTCGGGATGCCTATTTAACCAATGAAAGACCCAATGGCCAGGAAGTGGCGCGCTGGGTGAAGCGCTTAATTGCTCATCCCGAAATTCGATTTTCCGGCAGTAGCCCAAGCCAATGACGCGCGGCTAGCTGGCCAGTTAACGCCAGCGATCCCAGGCATTCATGACCCGTTCGGGATACCAGTAACGCCCATAGGAACCGTTATAGCGGGCCAGAGCATCGGCCCAGTGGCCGTCCGAGCGTTTTAGGTAGTGTTTAAGAATGGTGCAGCCGTAGCGCAGGTTAGTGTGCATGTCGATTAAATTGTCTTCTGGCCGTCCGATTTCCAATTTCCAGAAGGGCATAACCTGCATCATGCCCTGCGCGCCGACGCGCGATACGGCGTAGCGATCAAAGGCGCTTTCCACTTCGATGACGGCCAGCACCAACTCGGGTTGCAAGCCTGCACGCTTGGCTTCGCTGTGCACCGCGCGCAGAATATTCAGGCGCTTTTCCGGCTCTTTGACAAAGCGTTTGAGCTTGCCCGATTGCAGCATCAACCAGGCCTCTGCGTCAAAGCGATCGGTGAAGCTATCGGCCGACTGCACGGCGTTAAGCAATAGCTGGCGCAGTTCGTCGTCGACTTCTGCGTGTGCCTGAGCCCAGCTTGGTAGGCTCAGACACAGCAGGATCAGGCAGCTAAGTACGCGCACGGTAGCTAGTGTGCCAGCACGCTTTGCAGATAGGTAATGGCACCGGCGAGCGGCAACTGGCGGCTCTCTGGATCGCGTCGGCCTTTGTACTCCACTTCGCCATTTTCCAGGCCGCGGTCGCCCACCACCAAACGGTGTGGAATGCCCATTAGCTCTGTATTTGCCAGCATTACGCCCAGGCGCGCCTTGTCTTCATCCATGAACAGCACATCGATACCGGCGTTGAGCAGATCGGCATAGAGCTGTTCGCAAGCCAGGCGCACGGCGTCTGACTTATTGATATTGATGGGAATCAAGGCCACCTGGAAAGGTGCGATGGCGTTGGGCCAGATAATGCCGTTGTCGTCGTTATTTTGTTCGATGGCGGCGGCCACCACGCGGGTGATGCCAATGCCATAGCAGCCCATGGTCATGACTTCGGCCTTGCCGTTTTCGTTCAACACCGTGGCATTTAGAGCCTTGGAGTACTTGGTGCCCAGTTGGAAAATATGGCCCACTTCAATGCCGCGCTTAATATCGAGCTTGCCCTTGCCGTCTGGACTTGGGTCGCCGGCCACCACATTGCGGATGTCCTCTACGCGGCCGAGCTTGGCATCGCGATTCCAGTTGGCGCCGGTGAAGTGGAAGCCATCTTCATTGGCGCCGCAGGCGAAATCGGCGAGCAGGGCGGCGCTGCGATCCACGATCACTTCAATGTTCAAACCAATTGGCCCCAGCGAGCCTACACTCGCGCCCAGGTCGGCTTTTATGCGCTCCTCGGGCGCGAAGGTTAGCGGTGCCGCGACGCCTTCAAGTTTTTCGGCCTTGATTTCATTGAGCGCGTGATCGCCGCGTAACACCAGAGCGACCAAGGGCTGAGGGGCGCCTTCCTCCGGTGCTTGGCCCAGCACAATGAGGGTTTTTACGGTGGCATTGGCGGGCACCTGGAGGTGGGCGGCCACTTCTTCAATGGTGCCCATGCCAGGTGTGGCGACCTTGTTGAGTGGTTGGGCCGGGGCAGGGCGCTCACCGGCGGGCGCCAGCGCTTCAGCTTTTTCCATGTTGGCGGCGTAATCGGAGCCATCGCTGAAGACGATAGCGTCTTCGCCACTGGCGGCCAGTACGTGAAATTCGTGCGAGAAGGCGCCGCCTATAGAGCCGGTATCGGCCAGTACCGGGCGGTACTCGAGGCCGATGCGGTCAAAAATATTGCAATAGGCTTGGTGCATGACCTGGTAGGTGGCCTGCAGGCAGGCGTCGCTGGCGTGAAAGGAGGAGGCATCTTTCATAATGAACTCACGCGAGCGCATCACGCCAAAGCGCGGCCGAATTTCATCGCGAAATTTGGTCTGGATCTGGTAGTAACTGGCGGGCAGCTGCTTGTAGGAGCTCACCTCGTTGCGCACCATATCGGTGATGACCTCCTCGTGGGTCGGGCCCAAGCAAAATGCGCGCTCGTGGCGATCGGCAATGCGCAACAGCTCGGGGCCGTACTGTTGCCAGCGGCCCGACTCCTGCCACAGTTCGGCGGGCTGCACCACGGGCATGAGCAGCTCCTGGGCGCCGGCATTATTCATCTCTTCGCGCACGATGGCCTCAACCTTGCGCAAGACGCGCAAGCCCATGGGCAGCCAGGTGTAGAGGCCGGATGCCAGCTTGCGGATCATGCCCGCCCGCAACATCAGCTTGTGGCTGATGACTTCGGCATCATTGGGTGTTTCTTTGAGTGTGGCAATTAGAAAACGGCTTGCGCGCATGTTGCTCTCTTTAATTAGCTCGGTGAGTTCAAACCGGCTATTCTAAGGGGCATATGCTGATGGGTACAATGAGGTTGCCTATGTTTTCCCTACATCCTCAGCTGGCGCAGGATTCCGTGCTCTTGGGGCACATGCCCTTGTGCCAGGTGCGCCTGAGCCTGGATGCCAATTACCCCTGGTGCTTGCTAGTGCCAGAGCGCGAAGCAGTTAGCGAAATTCACCACCTGTCAGAGCAGGATCGGCACCAGTTGATGGACGAGTCCTGCCGGCTGGCGGAGGTAATGGTGAGTTTATTTGACCCCAAAAAAATCAACATAGGAGCGCTCGGCAATCGGGTGCCGCAATTGCATATTCATCACGTGGCGCGCTTTGAAAGTGATCCGGCCTGGCCCGGCCCAGTTTGGGGAGCGGTTGCGGCGGTTGCCTATGGGGAGGAAGCCCTGCAAAAGCGCAGGGCCAAATTGTTGAGTGCACTGGTGGGCGAAGGCTTTACGCCCGCCAGTGAGCGCTGAATCAGGATTCCATTTGGGATTGCTGGTAGTTCTGCAGACCCACGCGATCGATGAGCCCGAGCTGCGTTTCTAGCCAGTCGACATGCTCTTCTTCAGACTCCAGGATATTTTTCAACAGGTCTCTGCTGATATAGTCCTGGACTGATTCGCAATACTTGATGCCTTCTTTTAAATCGGGAATGGCCTTCAGTTCCAGTTTCAGATCGCATTTCAGCATTTCTTCCACGTTTTCGCCGATCAACAGCTTGCCCAAGTCCTGCAAGTTTGGGATGCCCTCTAAAAACAAAATACGCTCAATCAGCTGATCGGCGTGTTTCATCTCATCGATGGATTCGTGATATTCCTTGTCGGCCAGCTCCTTAAGGCCCCAATCCTTGTACATTCTGGCGTGCAGAAAGTATTGATTGATGGCAACCAGTTCGTTGCCGAGAGCTTTATTAAGGTGGGTAAGTACCTTGGGGTCGCCTTTCATGAGGGCTCCATTTACGCGCAGTGAATTATGCGCATAAGTGTGTGCCCGACGGCCAGTGCTGTCAAGAAAAAGTGAGCTAAGTGACTGAATTTTAAGAGGTTATAAGGATTTGAAACAACAAGCTAAAAGTTAATGGAAGCGATTTACAGTTACTTTAAGCGGCCGTATAAAACAGAGCGCTAGCGCCGGCGCTGTGCATTTGCAGGGTTTCATCAATGATTTCCTGGGCCAAAACGCCGCATTTACCACACTGGCTGGCAACGCCCAGCGCCTTGCGCACCTGGCGCAGATTGGTGGCGCCATCGGCCACGGCGTCGGTAATTTGCGAATCGGTGATGCCCTTGCAGATGCAGACGTACATGGTAAACCTGTCAATACTTGTTGATAGGTAAGAAGTTTACGCTAATGAGAATTGTTGTCAATACCTATTGGGAATAGTTCTTATTTATAACTATTTTGAAGGCGCCCATTGAAACCGCTGCTATTGGTGCCATATACAGATTCAATGACAGTCCGCCAATGGTGTCGGTATTATTGTGCTCCGAATTTACGCGGCCGCCGTGCGCGACGGTCGTTGCACTATTGCCGCCGGGGTGTTTCGCACTCAGGTGGACACCAGACTTCATAAACCTCGTACATTCAACGGAATAAAGGAGAACGACATGGGCGTATTAGTAGGTAAGCAGGCCCCAGACTTTAAAGCAGCTGCAGTGTTGGCGTCAGGCGAGATCGTCGAAGACTACACGCTGTCTGCCGCCATCAAAGGCAAGAAAGCCGTGGTATTTTTCTACCCACTGGACTTCACCTTTGTGTGCCCCTCCGAGTTGCTGGCATTTGATCACCGCATTGCCGAATTCAAAAAGCGCAATGTAGAAGTGATCGGCGTATCTATCGACTCACACTTCAGCCACAACGCCTGGCGTAACACCCCCGTGGATCAAGGCGGCATTGGCCCTGTTGGCTACACCTTGGTGGCGGACATTACGCACAGCATCTGTAAAGATTACGATGTTGAGTCAGAGGGTGGCGTTGCCTTCCGCGGTTCTTTCCTGATCGACGAAGATGGCCTGGTGCGCCACCAGGTAGTTAACGATTTACCGCTGGGTCGCAATGTCGATGAAATGCTGCGCATGGTCGACGCGCTGGCCTTCCACCAGGAGCACGGCGAAGTGTGTCCAGCTGGATGGAAGGATGGTGACAAGGGTATGACCGCATCGCCTGAAGGTGTTGCCGCTTACCTGAAAGAGAATGCCGACAAGCTGTAAGCTTAAACTCGGTCCACGAAAAACCGCGCACTGCGCGGTTTTTTTATGGGCGCTCGCTAAAGCGGGCGGAGTATAGGCGGGCTGTATGACACTTCTGCAAGCACATAAGATCAGTTTTTCATGCAAATCGGCTTTTAATATGCGCTGAAGTAGTAAAAATAGCCAAATATTCATTCAAGTTAGTAGTTCCTAAACGCCTCTTGAATTTTAAACCTGTCTAACCTGTCATAAATTTCCACACCCTGCAGTGCCCGTGCGAGCAGCCGTCAGACAGGTGTCGGAAAATATGCCAACACATTGTATTGACATATCTAACTTGTTGAAAAATATAGCTATTTTTATCTGTGTTTATTTTTTGAACAATCTGTAGGGGTGCCCCGTGGGATGGGCAATTGCGGCAGTTTCTCAGATCCCATGCACAGACTTATCCACAGAAATTGTGGATTATTCGACTTGTGCACAGGTTGGCGGGGGCCGCTTTCGCAGAAGGTGGTACCTTTGTATGGTTTTGAGGTTGAGCGGCATGAAAAAAACACAGAGGCCGGGGAGGGGACTGCCTATACTGTGTCAACAGGTGCCGAACGGAACGGCAATTCTCACTTTTTATTGCAGTAACCTTTGTGGGTTTAAGGAGACATTCGTGGAGGCAGACCGCCGCAGATACGCACGCCAGGCAACGTCGATCCGAGTAGAAATGACGCATCCTGCGTTTGGCACACTGGTGGGCTACACCCGCGATATTTCAGACGGCGGCGCCTCGGTGCAGCTTGAGACAGAGCTGGTGCCGCCGGCGGGCACCTTGGTGCACGTGGTGTTCAGAAAGATTGCCGGCCAGGTAAATCAGGAGCCTGTGCCCATGAAAGTAATGCACCAACAAAAAAGCACTCTGGGGCTCATGTTCTGCCCGAGAGATTAGCGCCCGGGTTTTCCGGCGGGTTGACAGTGTGCCGGTGGCGTTAAGGTCACCGGTTGACTTTGTTGCAGCTGCGCCAAGTCCGCGCAAGCCAGGTCTGGGTTGCCGCTTACATCCAGGGATTCGAGTGCCAGCCAGGCCAAGGCCTCTGGCAATTGCTGCAGCCTGTTATTTCGTAAGCTCACCCGTTGCAGTTTGCTAAGCATGGCCAGGTCGGCCGCTTCGCTAATCTGGTTGTCGGCCAGATGCAAATGCTTTATTTCGCTGAACTGAGCGAGTCCCACCAGAGATTGAATACCCGCGCTACTGCAGTTCAGGCTTTCCAGTTGACTGGCGGCTGTGATCTTACCGTCTACGATCGTCTGATCTAAACACCCCTGCAAATTGGCGTCAGCCACGGAAAATTGCGTAAATAGCGGTGCCGGCGTATAAACCGTGCGCTCGTTTACCGTAACTTCATATCCCGCGCAGGCCCCGAGCAGTAAGCCGCAGCAGGTGAGAGCGAGGGGGGTGGCGTTGCCGGGGCGTATCAATCGCATAGTCTTCTACCCTGTAAGTATTCCTACAAACCAGCATAAAGGCTGGTATTTTTATCTGCCAGCGAAGCTTTACGCTTTTTTGCGAAGGGCCTGACATTGTGACCCTTATAACACGCCGATAAGCGGAGTATACTGCTGCACGTTTTCGCAGGCGCCCGCACCTTCGTTGCGGGGCCGTATTAATCAATCTGAAGGAGTTGTCATGCGTATTTTCGTTGTGATTGTAGCGGCCTTGGCCCTGGCGGCCTGTCAAACCGTCGACCCGTACACTGGCGAGCAAAAGACCAGTAATGCCACTAAAGGTGCAGCGATTGGCGCCGTGGCCGGCGCGGTACTGGGCGCGGCAACTGCCAAGGGTAAAGACCGCGGCAGTGCAGCGGCTAAGGGTGCGGCAATTGGCGGTATCGCCGGCGTTGGCGTGGGTGCCTACATGGACAAGCAGGAGGCCGAGTTGCGCGCCGAGCTGCAGGGTACGGGTGTCCAGGTACGTCGCGAGGGCGACAAGCTGTATTTGATTATGCCCGGCAATATTACCTTTGCCACCGGTCGCTATGAAATTCGTGGCGATTTCTATCCCACGCTGAACAGTGTCGCAAAAGTGTTAATGAAATTTAATGAAACTGCGATAAAAGTAGCGGGTCACACAGACTCAGTGGGCAGCGACAGCAGCAATCAAACCTTGAGCGAACAGCGTGCCAACAGCGTTGCCCAGTACTTGCAGGGTCAGCAAATTTTGGCAGGACGCATTCAGGCGGTGGGTTATGGCGAGCGCTACCCCATTGCCAGCAATGATACTGCGGCGGGTCGCGAGCAAAATCGCCGGGTTGAGCTCGAACTGGTACCACTTAAATAAATGTCGCGCGGGTAGCCCCGCGCGTTCAACTTGGTCACGGGGGGTGATCGGATGAGGGTGAATGTTTTAGCGTTGTTACTGCTCAGTGCGACTTTGCCGGCGCAGGCCCGCGAGGCTGGCGCGCCAGTGGCGGAAGATCACCCTCAAGTGCTGGCGACGATCGTCAAGCGCGAATTCTTGTACAGTGTCGGCCTCTCTGAGCCAGGTGCCCTGGGGGTCGGCAATGTGCGTTACCAATTAGCCGTACAGGATGCGTGGCACTTGGCAAAGTTGCCCGAATCACCGTTACAGGTTTTGACCCCCGGTGGCTGTCTGGCGTTAATGCGCCCCGGCGAGCACTACCTCATTTCGCTTGAAGCGTCGCAGCGCGATGGTGAAAGCTATTGGACTACAAGTTGTGAAGTGCTACCGGAGAAAGAGGCCCGCGACACCATAGCGCGGCTTAATCAGGCGCGCCAATTACAGGCCAGCGCCTATTAGCGCAATGGTTTAGAACGCTTCGGCGCAGGCTTGCGTACCTACTCAGCGGCGCTTGGCTTAGTAATTCTTGATTACCTTCACATGACCTCCCGCGCGCGGGCACCAGCTCTTAGGGTTGCGCGCATTCGGGGCTCGCTTGCCGCTAACCCCGGGGTTAGGCGGGCAGGCGATTTATTTCCGCAGCCAGATTTCCACTCGTTGATTGCGTACCTTGTCGCCGCTGGCCACCGGCATAATGGCGCCAAACCCTTGCACCGGCGCGCTGCCGATACCCCGCTCGTAAAGTGCCGCTTTCACCCGCGTGGCGCGCAACTTTGACAGCACTTTTGCGCGGCTGCTGCTGCTTTTGGCATCGCCAAAGCCGACCAACAGGAGCGTAGAATCGTTGTATTCAGGCATTTGCATTAGCGCCGCCAAGCGCTGGATATCCTGTTGGGCTTTGTTGTCCAGTTCGGCACTGCCCTCTTTGAAGCGGATGTTGACGGTCAGTCGTTTGGCGTCGGCCACCAGTGCCAGGTATTCCGGGTGATCTAGATCGGTGAGATCGGGTTCTACTATGGTGGGGTTTTGCGATATGTAGCCCACTTGCTGCACACGCTGCTGGCCGGCGGCGCTTTGTGCGAATGCGATAAACTCCTGCACAACCGGGTTGCTGTGGCGAGGGCTCAGGTACATAAACAGCCGGCGCGATAGAACATAGTCTTCGGTGGCCACCGTGCCGGCTGTGGGCGCAAGCGGCTCGGTGCCTTCGTCGTAGATGGCCAGCGCCTTAGCGGTATTGACCGAGGCTAGGCCAACGAACCCGATGGCGCCAGGCAGGTTCGCCACGCGGCGCGATAACTGATCGTTAGACTCAAAGCGTTCGGCGCTCGCCGTGAGCGCGTAGGTTTTAGCCAGTACCAAATTTTTAAAGGTGTCCCAGGTACCCGACTGATCGTCGCGGGCAAATACACTAATGGCTTGG
Source organism: Simiduia sp. (assembly GCF_058345725.1). Lineage (NCBI taxonomy): Bacteria > Pseudomonadati > Pseudomonadota > Gammaproteobacteria > Cellvibrionales > Cellvibrionaceae > Simiduia > Simiduia sp. The sequence continues at coordinate 57,189 of NZ_JBTUOC010000028.1, forward strand.
TCGGGCCCACCCAGCGCTTTCCAATTGGTTATTTTACCGGCAAAAATATGTGCTACCTGGGTAATGGATAGCTTCCCGAGTGGATTGGCCGGGTGCACAATGATGGCCAATCCGTCGATGGCAATCACTTTTTCCGCATCAAAATGGGTCATGTCACCCATCGATGCCAGTGTCTGGACTTCACCAATTTTGATCGGGCGCGACGACATGGCCAGCTCGGCGCTGCCGTCGGCCAAGCCGGTGAATCCCGTCGACGAGCCGTGCGCGGCGATGTCGATAAATAAGGGGGCGCTGTTTGGCCGGTGGGCGGCATAGCCCTGCACTCGCACTTCGTTCTCGGCGGGCAGATTGATGCGCGAGACGTTTATCAGGCCCTTGGCGCGCAGGTAATCCTCTGCAAGGCTAGGCATGAGTGTGGCACCCACGGTATTGGAGCCTTTGGCGGTAAACAGCCTGCCTTGCACAGGGTCGGCAAAGGCGGACAGGTCGTTAGCGTGACAAACGGCAGGCAACAGGCACAGAGCCCACCTGCGCGACCAGCATTTAAACTTCGCAATTAAATGGGTCATGGTAATTCCTAGCTGTAGAAAGTGAATCCGCGCCAATCACCACTGTGTTGGCAAAGAGCGGCAAATCTATGACAGAAATATGACGGCTTTATGACGAGTTGCCGGTCTCTGTAGAAATTGCGGTCCCAATGATTGAGGAAGTCCCTGCGTTATCTGTCCTACAGGTGCGCAGGTCATTCATTGGCAACGGCCGAGCAAAACCCGTCGGTTGCGGCAGACTGGCACGTCGGCCCAAGCTGCGCTTTGCTCGTAGCGCGGCATGTAACACCAAACATGTGTGGCCTCACTCTTACAAGGTACTTAACTATGGCAACTTCACTGGGCGTAGGGGGATCGACACCCGAACAGGCGCTGGCACAGCTGACTGATATGACCGCGGATGTTCAACCGATACCCACCGAAGAATTTAAACAGCGAATAGCGCGCGCGCAGCAATACATGAGGGAACACCAGATTGCCGCACTTTATTTAAATGCCGGCACCAATCTCTACTACTTTACCGGGTTGCGTTGGTACGCCAGTGAACGTCTGGTGGGCGCTTTGCTCACCGCCGCCGGTGAGTTGCATTTTGTGGGCCCGGCCTTTGAGGAGCAAACGCTCAATCAATACATGTGGGTGCCGGGTAACTTTCACGGCTGGCAGGAGCACGAGTGCCCCTACCGATTGGTGGGCGAGTTACTGCGCGAATTGGCGGTGTGCGAAGGCCGCATTGGCATCGATGAATCTACGCCGTTTTTTGTTACCGACGGATTGCGCCAAGCCTGCGACGGCTACCAGTGGGTCAATGCCGATTGTGTGATCGCCCGCTGCCGGCGTCAAAAATCTGTTGCGGAATTGGCGTTAATGCAGCGCGCCATGGACATGACGCTCGCCGTGCACCGGGCGACGGCCTCCATCCTGCGCCCTGGCATCAGTACCCTGGCCGTGGAGCAATTTATCCACCGGGCGCATCAGGCCGTGGGCGCCAGTGGCTCATCGTTTTGCATCGTGTTGTTTGGGTTGGCATCCAGCTTTCCCCACGGTGTGAAAGAACCGCAAATTTTGCAGGCGCAAGATTGGGTCTTAATCGATACTGGTTGCCGTCTGCAGGGTTACAACTCCGACATTACCCGGAGCTACGCCTTTGGCGAGATTACACAGCGGCAGCGCCAGGCGTTTGAGGCGGAACGTTTGGCACAACTGGCCGCCTTTGCGGCGGCGCAAATTGGTGCGCCCTGCAGTGCGCCCGATGCAGCGGCCCGCGCAGTGCTCGCCGCGCAGGGTTTTAACGGCGACTATTCGCTGCCCGGTTTGCCCCATCGCACCGGCCACGGCTGCGGACTGGATATTCACGAGTGGCCCTATCTGGTACAGGGCAACGATACGCCCTTGGCGGCGGGCATGGTGTTCTCCAATGAGCCGATGTTGGTATTGCCTGGGGAGTTTGGCGTGCGACTGGAAGATCACTTCTACATGACCGACAATGGCCCCCAGTGGTTTACCCAGCCGTCGCCGTCACTGGACAATCCTCTTGGCCTGTGAGGCAGACGCTTTGTTGATGTGAGAGAAGGTCTTGCACTGTCCCATTATTTTTACCGATTCAACCCAGGCTGCGGGCGCTGCGTCATTGGCTGACCAGTTGCGCCTGTCGTTATTGGGCATGGTTGATCCGCGCCAAGTGCAGGAAGTGCGTTTTGTACTGCAGTTGACGCCGGCGGGCTTACAGCTACAGCACACCGGGCCCAAGGCACCCGGACCCGTTTGGGTAAATTTTACCGGCGGTAGCGCCGATCACCGGCGCCAATTTGGCGGTGGCCGGGGCCAAATGGTGGCCAAGGCCGTCGGTTTAAAGTCGGGGGTTTGCCCCTTGGTATTTGATGCGACGGCGGGGTTGGGCGGCGACGCCTTCGTGCTGGCCAGCCTGGGTGCTTGTGTGTTGCTGCAAGAGCGCAATCCCATTGTGCACGCGCTGCTGGCCGACGGATTGGCGCGCCTTGCGGCAGATCCGCGGCCGGCCCTGCAGGATGTTTCTCGGCGTTTGCGGCTACTGCCCAATCAGACGGATTCTACGCAAACCATGATGGCAGCCGACGTGGTGTACCTGGACCCCATGTTCCCGGTGCGCGGCAAGCAGGCAGCGGTCAAAAAAGAGATGGCGGCATTTCACGAGCTGGTGGGTGAGGATGCCGATCAGGACGCCCTGTTGGCAGCGGCCCAGTCGGCAGCCCGTTACCGTGTAGTGGTCAAACGTCCGCGCAAGGCCCCGTGTTTGGCCGATAGCCCGCCACCCTTGACGCTCGCCGGTAAATCGAGCCGCTTTGATATCTACCCCCTCAAAAAACTACCGGAACCTTTGGCACCAAACTGGCCCAGCCTTTAACGGGGCCTTAACCGTCGCGGCTGAAAAATGCCCACAGGCGGCTGATTAACATGCGCACGTGGGCAGCCATGGCGGTTACAAACCCCAAGGCGGCCAGCGCCAGCCCCAACAGGGTGATCCACTCCTGGCGGCTTGAGGGAGGCAATAGCTGCGCGGCCATGTACACCAGCACCAAACCCAAAAAAAATACCATGGCCCCCAGCTTGAACTGGGCAAATACCTGGGTGAGGGGGGCTTGATAGTGGCGCTTTAACGCCTGCCAGCACCGTTGATGTACGCGAGTGATCATAGGCCGAGTTTAGCAGCTTGGCAGGAGCAAATGATCCATTTCTGCCGCTGGTCCGTACACACTCGCAATCGTCCTAGTGAGGTGCCACCGTGAATTCTAGCAAACCGTTTACCTTGGGTATCAGCGCTTGTCTGCTCGGTCAGAAAGTGCGTTTTAACGCCGGTCACAAACGCAGTGATTTTTGTGCCACTACGCTGGCGTCACAGGCCGAGCTATTACCCGTCTGCCCGGAAGTGGCGATCGGCTTGCCGGTGCCGCGCCAGGCTATTCGTTTGGTGCGCGATGGCGAGTCGGGCCTGCGCGTGGAGCCCAGCATTGGCGATCAGCCAGCTGTGGACTACGGTCCGGCGTTGGCGGAAGTGGGCGCCGCGTTTATGAGCAAATATCCCGATCTGGACGGTTTTGTATTTATGAACGATTCCCCAAGCTGCGGCCCGGCCAATGTCAAAACCTATCGCACCAATGGCTATCAGGCCGACCGCAAAGGCGTGGGTGCCTTTGCGCAGGCCGTACAGCAGGCCAATCCCTTGCTGCCCTTTGAGGATGCGGGGCGCTTGAACGACCCGGCGATTCGGGAAAATTTCATGGTGCGCATAGGTGTCTACCGCGACTGGCGCCGGCTCAATGTACAGCCGCTCAGCATGGGTCGCTTGATTAAATTTTACAGTCCCTACAAATATCTGCTGATGGCGCACTCGCAGGTGGTGTACAAGCAGGTGGGAAGGTTGTTGGCCAATCACGAACAACTACCGGTAGCCGCCGTAGGCGAGCAATTTATTGCGGCGCTCATGGCGGGCTTGAAGCAGTTGGCCAATCGCAAGGGGCACGCCAATGTGTTGTTGCACCTGATGGGCTATTTCCGGCGCCATCTGGACGCCGCCGATCGCCAAGAGGCGCTGTCTGTGATCGATCAGTACCGGCAGGGTATTGTACCCTTGATCACCCCGTTGACCTTACTGCGCCACCATTTGCGACAAACTCCCGATAGTTATTTGCAAGCGCAAATATATTGGCAGCCACACGCGCCGGAACTCGGCTTGCGCAGTGCCATTTGAAATGTTGTGCGCTGTATAAACCCGATGAGTTACCTTCATAGAAAACGAGAGGTTACATGGCGCAGTTAGTCTGGTTTCGCGCCGACCTACGGGTCGTTGATCACCTGCCCTTAACCCTGGCCTGCCAGGCGGGTGAACCCGTGCACGCGGTGTTTGTACTATCGCCCGGCCAGTGGCGCAGCCACAATTTGGGCTTGCCAAAACTGGATTTCTGGGCCCGCTCGCTGGCGGCGCTGGCTGACGCTCTGGCCCACAAAGGCATTACCTTGCACCTGTTGCAGGTCGATTCCTTTGCCGAGCTGCCAGCTACCTTGTTGCACCTGGCGCAGTCGCTCAAGTGCCGCCGGGTGCTGTGGCACCGCGAATACGGCTGGGACGAGCGCGAGCGCGACCGATTGACGGCTGACATACTGCGCGCTGCCGGGCTGGAAACAGACGTTGCCGACGATCGATGCCTGGTCATGCCCGAGTCTGTCTCGACGGGCGGTGGCACCCCCTACAAGGTATTTTCTGCCTTCAAGCGCAATTGGTTGCAGCAGTTGATGGCGCAGTGGCAGCCGCCCCGGGCGGCACTTCGCAAGCGCCCAGGCGCAATGGCAGGCTCAGCTGGTGCACTGCCCAGCGGCGAGGCCTGGGGCTTTGCTGCTGACGATTCGCGCCTGCCCGAATTACACCGGCTGTGGCCTGCTGGTGAAGCGGAGGCTGCACGGCGCTTGCAGGTTTTTTTGCGCGACAGGGTTGCGGACTATGGCACGGCCAGAGATTTTCCGGCCCAGGCCGGCACCTCGGGCTTGTCGCCTTACTTATCTGTGGGCAGCATTAGCGCGCGCCAATGTGTGGCCGGTTGGCTAAATGCCGCCGGCGGCGATTGGCATCACCCCGCCTTGCAGGTGTGGTTAAACGAGCTGGCCTGGCGGGATTTTTACCACTATGTGATGTGGCACTTCCCCAAGGTATCGCGCAATCAACCCTTTGTGGATAAAACCCGGCGGCTCGCCTGGCGCCAGGACCCCGAGGCCTTTGCCGCCTGGTGCGACGGTCGCACGGGTGTACCCATTGTGGATGCCGCCATGCGGCAACTGCGCGCCACCGGTTGGATGCACAATCGCCTGCGCATGGTGGTGGCCATGTATTTAACGAAAAACCTGTTGATTGACTGGCGTCTGGGCGAGGCGTTTTTCATGCAGCAATTGGTGGACGCGGATTTTGCGGCCAATAACGGCGGCTGGCAGTGGAGCGCGTCCACGGGTACCGACGCGGCGCCTTACTTCCGGGTGTTTAACCCGGTCAGCCAGTCGCAGCGGTTCGATGCCGAGGGCGCATTCATCAGACGCTGGTTGCCGGTGCTGGCCCATTTAGACAACAGGCAAATTCACCTGCCCAAGCCCGCGCTGCGCGGCGACTACCCGGCGCCGCTGGTGGACTTGAAACTCAGCCGCCAGCAGGCCATCGACGCCTTTGCGGCCCTTTAGTGGGGCAGGCGTTAGCACTCCACCACGTTGACGGCGTTGATTGCGAGCCCCCCTTCGGCGGTTTCCTTGTACTTGGCCTGCATGTCTTTGCCGGTTTGGAACATGGTTTCAATCACCGAATCCAGCGATACATGGTGGCTGCCGTCGCCGCGCAGGGCCAAGCGCGAGGCGTTGATGGCCTTGATGGCGCCCATGGTGTTGCGCTCAATGCAGGGGATTTGCACCAGGCCGCCAATGGGGTCGCAGGTGAGTCCCAGGTTGTGTTCCATGCCAATTTCAGCCGCGTTTTCCACCTGTTCGTTAGTGCCACCCATAACGGCGGTAAGTCCAGCTGCGGCCATTGAGCAGGCCACGCCGATCTCGCCTTGGCAACCCACTTCGGCGGCGGAGATGGAGGCGTTGCGTTTAAACAGCATGCCAATGGCGGCGCTGGTTAACAAAAACTGCACCACCAGTTTTTTCAGGCCGCCCATGTCGGGCGTGTACACAAATTTGACGAAGTAGGCCAATACCGCGGGTATAACACCGGCGGCGCCGTTGGTGGGGGCGGTGACCACCTTGCCGCCGGCGGCATTTTCCTCGTTGACGGCGAGCGCAAATAAACTCACCCAATCCATCACGGCCAGCGCATCGGGCACGCCGTTTTCGAGTCGCTCTTGCAGGTCGTCGTGCAACTCTGCTGCGCGCCGTTTGACGCCCAGGCTGCCGGGCAGGGTACCGCGGGTTTGACAACCGCGCGCAATACAGGCGTCCATCACTTTCCAGATCTGGTAGACGCCATCGAGTACGGCTTGTTCGGGTTTTTGCGACACTTCATTGGCCATGGCCATTTGATCGATGCGCAAACCGGCGCGTTTGCCCATGGCCAACAGTTCGCGCGCAGACTGAAAATCGTAGGGCGCGGCGAAGCCGGAGTTTTCGGCCTCGGCAAATTCATCTTCGGCCAGCACAAAACCGCCGCCAATAGAAAAATAACTCTTGCGAAACAGGGCCTGACCGGCGCTGTCAAAGGCGCTACAGGTTAGACCGTTGGGGTGCTGGGGCAGACTGGCGCCTTTGTTAAATACCAAATCATTTTGCTGCTCAAAAGCCACCCTGTGGGTGCCGAGCAGTGCAAGGCTTTGCTCGGACCGAATGCTCGCGAGCAGTGGTGCTATTTCGTCCACGGCCACAGTCGCAGGGGCCTTGCCGGCGAGTCCCAAAAGCACGGCCGTGTCGGTGCCGTGCCCCTCGCCGGTCATGGCCAGCGAGCCAAACAGGTCCACGCGTACCCGCGCCACCTGCTCCAGCGCAATGGGTAGTTCTCGCAGAAAACGCTGCGCGGCAATCATCGGGCCCACGGTGTGCGAGCTTGACGGTCCAATACCCACTTTAAAAAGGTCGAAAACAGAGATCGCCATGGTCAGTCCTGCGCGTGGTTGAGCGTGAGATTCAGTTTAGTCGCACCTCGCCAGTAGCGAGCCGCTGGCGGCGACCGAGGAGTCGAATCCTAGGTTCGGTGTTTCCAATAGTCAACAATAGTTTCCAATAGGCAATTTTTGATTGAGATTGGCAATGTCCTTGAAACTTTTCCATAAACTGGGGGCAGAAGGGCCCATCGCCTACACTGTGGACTGATTCATTCACCCTCAGCGGAGTCCCCATGGCCTTGTGTAAAGCGTCTGTTTTTATTGCCACCAGTCTAGATGGTTACATTGCCAGGCTCGACGGCGAGCTCGATTGGTTGCCGTCGGCCAGCGCCAGCAACGATATGGGCTACAGCGACTTTATTGCCACAGTGGATATTTTGGTGATGGGGCGCCATACCTTTGAGAAAGTGGTGAGTTTCGGCGAGTGGCCCTACGAGCTGCCAGTGCGTGTGCTGAGCCGCAAGGGGGTCGACATACCCGCGCGTTTGCAAGAGCAGGTGACCCAGATGAGCGGCGAACCGCGTCAACTGCTACAGACCTTGGCCGATCAGGGCTTCAAGCACGCCTATGTGGATGGCGGCGAAACAATACAGGCTTTTATCGCCGACGATTTGATACAGCGATTGATTGTCACCCAGGTGCCGGTACTTATCGGTCGTGGGCTGCCGTTGTTTGGCGAGCTGCCAGGGGCTAAACCCGCAGTTAGCTGGGCCCACCAAAAAACCTTTACCTGGGCTAATGGGCTGGTGCAAAGTCACTACCTGCGCCACTAATATCACTATTGACTATTAGTGGGTGGGTTGGGATTATCGAGTCAATCTGAACTGAGCGGACTTGCGCTATGCCCTACACACGTCTTTCTTCACTGGTGATTGTTGGTGGCGGTACTGCCGGCTGGATGGCCGCCGCTGCCCTGGCGCACCACTTGCGCGATCAACCGGTGAGCATCACCCTTGTGGAATCCTCGGTGTTGGGCACTGTGGGGGTGGGCGAAGCGACTTTGCCCGGCATCAGAAACTTTAATGCCAGCCTCGGCATAGACGAGGTGGCGTTTGTGAAGGCAACCCAGGCGACCTTTAAACTTGGTATTGATTTCCGGGGCTGGCAGCGCCAAGACCGCCGCTTTTTTCATCCCTTCTCGGATTACGGTGCGCCGCTCAACGGCGTGCACTTTCACGCGCTTTATCAACGCGTGCAACAGGCGGGCCTGGCCGTCGGGGCCTTGGACGAGTACAGTTTTGCGGCTGCGCTGGCCGGGCGCGGCGGTTTTGCGCAGCCGCACGCCAATCCCGCCAACCCCTTGGCCGACTACAAATACGCGTTTCATTTCGACGCCCTCGCTTACGCCAAATTGCTGCGCGATTATGCCCAGGCGCTCGGGGTAATGCGCATAGACGATCAAGTAACCGATGTGGCACTCGATCCCGAATGCGGCGACATCAACGCGCTGCATTTGGCCGGTGGCACGCGCCTGGCAGGGGATTTCTTTATCGATTGCAGTGGCTTTCGAAGCCTGTTGTTAGGACAGGCGCTGGGAGTGGCGTTTGACGATTGGTCGCACTGGCTGCCCGTGGATGGGGCCTGGGCTTTGGCGTCGAAGCCGCTACCGCAAGCGGGCGCCTACACCACCGCCAGCGCTCGTACTGGCGGTTGGCAGTGGCAGATCCCCCTGCAACAGCGCACGGGCAATGGCTATGTGTTCAGCAGCGCGTTTATCGACCCGGAAGCGGCGCGCCAACAATTGACAGACAGCGTGGGCGGCGCTTTGACTGAGCCGCAGCGCTTGCGTTTCACCACCGGTCGGCGGCGCCAGTTTTGGCATAAAAACTGTGTGGCCTTGGGCTTGGCCAGTGGCTTTCTCGAGCCTCTCGAAAGCACCAGTATCGCTTTGATTCAGACTGGCCTGTCCAAACTGCTGATGTTTATGCCCACTGCCGGTGTCAATCCGGCCGAGGTGGCGGAGTGCAATCGACTGGCGGCACTGGAGATGGAAAACATGCGCGATTTTTTGATCCTGCACTACTGCCGCTCAGCGCGTACCGACGGCGAGCTGTGGCATTATTGCCGGAACATGGCGCTGCCCGATTCGCTGGCCCATAAAATTGCCGTGTACGAGACTCGCGGGCACATTGTGCAGCACGAATTGGAGTCCTTTCAGCCGGCCAGTTGGTTGACGTTTTATCAGGGCCTGGGCGTGCAGCCGCAAGCGGTCGACTTGCAGGCCCAGTCGCTGCCTATCGAGCAAGTGGTCGCGCACTGCGCCCAGGTGCGCTCGGTCATTGCTGAGGCCGCCAGCCAGGCCGGCAGCCATAGCGCGTTTATCGATCGCCACTGTCGTGTCGCCCCAGCCGCCTAGCGTCGGCCGCGGGTTAGCGAGGCGCCGGGCAAAACTCGCGCAGGAATTGGTCGTGATCGGGCAGTTGTTGTACGCCCTGTTGAAGATGATCGCGACCGGCCTTGAGTGCCGCCGATAACTCGGCCACCGGTATTTGATCCACTGCCGGGTGCAGGTGCGCAGGGCGAACGCCCATACCGTGCAGTACCGCCTGCCAGCTGCCTTTCTTAAACAGCTCATCGTTTTCGGGCGGTAGTTGTCCGCGCGCGCTAAACAAAGCCAGCCGGTGCTGCAGGGTGTCTGGCAGGGGGAGGGTTTTACAGCGACGCCAGAATGCGGTGTCCTCGCGGGTTGTGGTGCAGTAGTGCAGAATTAAAAAATCGCGGATTTCTTCGTAGTCGGCCAGCATGCGCCGATTGAATTCGCGGGCCAGCGGCGCGTACTGCTCGGCTTGCATGGTGGGCGTGGGAAACAGCGACAATAAAAATTGCACGCCCCGGGTAACCAGGTGAATCGCGGTGGACTCTAGCGGTTCCAAAAAGCCTCCTGCGAGTCCCAGGGCAATACAGTTGCGCGTCCAGCTTTCGGGACGCACACCGGTGGTGAAGCGCAGTGTGCGAGGCGCGTGCAGCAAGTCGCCTTGGAGTTGTTGACGCAGGGTTTGCTCGGCTTCGTCGTCGCTGATGTCGTCGCTGCAGTAGACATAGCCATTGCCAAAACGGTGCTGTAACGGGATGCGCCAGATCCAGCCCGCTGCCTGCGCGCTGGCGGTGGTGTAGGGCGGCGTTTGACCCGTGTGCGCCGACTGCACTGCCACTGCGCTGTCGCAGGGTAGCCACTGGCGCCAATCCAGGTAGGGGGCTTTTAAGGTCTGGTCGATCAATAGGCCGCGAAATCCGCTGCAATCGATATAGAAGTCGCCCTTGATGGTGCCGCCTGTATCCAGCGTGAGCGAATCGATGTCGCCATTGGGCGCTTGCGCTACCTGTTCCACTTTGGCATCGATACGCTCGACCCCTTTGGCTTGCGCGAAGCGGCTTAAGGTTTGCGCCACCAGTGCCGCATCAAAATGTAACGCGTAGCTGGCGGTGTCGAAACCCGACTGCGGCGACAGTTTAAAGGGCAGAAAAAATTTATTGTGCTGGGCCATCACCGCGGCCGGGGCATAGTCCATTAGCTCGCCCGCGTCGCCTTGCGCCGCTATTTTGCGCCAACAGCTGTAAAAATCGTTGCCGTTAAAGGCGCGGCCCAGGCTGCCAAAATGGTGAAAGTAGCGCGAGCCTTTGGCGTACCAATCGCGAAATTCGATGCCCAGCTTAAAGCTGCCGGCAACGTTTGCCACAAATTCCTGTTCGTTAATACAAAGGTTGCGAATAAAGGTTAGAAACGGCGGAATGACGGCCTCGCCAACGCCCACGGTGGGAATAGTCGAGGACTCGATCAGGGTAATTTTGACTTGGTCGCGGGGAAACTGGTGGGCCAGGGCCGAAGCGGCGATCCAGCCGGCGGTCCCGCCGCCGACAATAACCCAGTGTGCAGCGCGTGTTTTCATGCCGGTGCGGCCTCGTGTAAATACTGTAAAAACGCCTGGTGTTCGGGGGCGTCGGCAACGGCGTGTTGCAGACCTTTTTCCATTGCCGTCAGCCACTGAACCAGCTGCTGTTCATCGGGCCCGTTAGCGGCGGGATCAACGGCGTTGGGCAGGAAATCGAAACCAGCGTAGAGCGCCACCCAGCTGGGATTCTGAAATATTTCCCAGCGGTATTTCAACAGGTGGCCGCGCGCTTTGAAGAGCGCCATTTTGCGCGTCAGTGTGTCGGGCGGGGCGATGCTGCGGCAAGCATCCCAAAAGGGTTCGCCCTCGCGTTGGTTGAGCGTGTAATGCAGAATAATGAAATCCCTAACGCGCTCGTATTCCAGGCGTGTCATGTGATTGAACTCGTCGATTAACACGGGTGCGCAATCGGTCTCTGGGAATAGCTGTTTGATTTTTTCAATGCCAGTTTCTATCAAGGCAATGCTGGTGCTTTCCAGCGGTTCTAGAAAGCCCGCACTAAGGCCAAGGGCGATACAGTTCTTTTCCCAGCAGTTGACGCGCCGGCCCGGCGTGAACGACAGAATGCGGGGCGAGTGAAGGGCTGTTGCGCCGGCATTTTTTAGCAGTTGGTCGCAGGCCTGATCGTCGGATAGGTGGCTGCTGGCAAACACATAGCCATTGCCCTGGCGCTCCTGCAGTGGAATGCGCCACTGCCAGCCGGCGCCTTGCGCGCTTGCCAAGGTGCACGAGGGCGGCGGCCCGCTGCGCTCGGTTTGTACCACAGCGGCGCGATCACACAGCAGCTGCGCTTGCCAGGACTCGTAGCCCACTTGCAGTGTTTTACCCAACAGCAAACTGTCAAAGCCGGTGCAGTCGATAAACAGTTCACCCTCGAGGCGCGCGCCGCTATCCAAATGCAGGGCGCGTATAAAACCTGTCTCTGGTTGCTGCTCGACACCGGTGATACGCGCGTCGATGGCGGTGACGCCCAGTGCCTGGGCTTTGCGTTTAAGCAGGGCGGCGAACGCACTGGCGTCTAGGTGCAGCGCCCAATCGAAAAGCCCCAAGGCGTTACCGGGTTGAGCGGCGGGCGGCGTAAATTTGCCCGCTTCGGCCAGCGCGACCGGCAGCGAGTAGTGGCCCAGGGGCTTGGCCAGGCCCCGCTTATGTAGGCGGGCCCAAAAATGGTGGAAGGCGGTGCCGTTGCGGTCTTGCCCAAAACGGCCAAAGGGGTGGATAAACCGGTGTCCGGGCGTTTTCCAGTTTTCGAAGGCAATGCCGAGTTTTGCCGTGGCCTGGGTGGCCTGCATGACCTCGCCGTCGGTAAGACCTAGCTGGCGGTAAAAACGACGGATAGTGGGAATGGTGGCTTCGCCCACACCCACTGTGCCGATGGCGGAGGACTCCACCAGAGTGATGCGCAGCGGCGTATGCTGAAAGTGTTGCGCGAGTGCGCTGGCGGCCATCCAACCGGCCGTACCGCCACCGGCGATTACCAGCTGAGTAATGGGTTGAGTCTTCATAGCTTATTCTGGCTTTTGGAATTCATCATGCCGTGATTGCCCTCGAAAAAAAAGGCCGCCCAGCAATGCTGTGGCGGCCGTAAGGCTAACCTAGTGGTGCGCCACGGTTAGAAACGTGCGCGCAATCCCAGGGTGTAACGTGGCTCGTAGTAGTTCTGGAAGGCGTACTGGTCTTCCCACTGCATGTAGTAATCTTCGTAGGCGCCGGTGATGTTGGAGCCGTTCAGATACACAGTGAAATCGTCGTTGATGTCGTAGCTAGCAGACAGATCGACGAAGGCAATACCATCCTGGTAGATGCCAAAATCGCCCTGGCGTGCGTCCAGGCGCTCGGAGCGGTAGTTGTAGGCAATCCGCGCTTGGAAGCCGTGCGCTTCATACCAGCCCACCAGGTTGTACTGGTGTTTGGAGTTTTGCTCGAAGGGCAATTTCTCGCCTTCGATATCGGTTTGCTCCTGGGTCGAAGGGGCGTAGGTGTAGTTGGCGTCAATACCGAAGCCGCTGATGAAGCCGTCGGTGAAATCGGAGAACGCAAATTTACCGCCGAGCTCCAGACCTTGAATGGTCCCGCCTTTACCTTGCACAGGTGCCCCCACCTGAATGGTGCGCATGCCGCCTTTGCCGTCGTCAAAGTCCATGGGCACGGTGCCGTTGGAGATAAAGCTGCTGATGTCGATGCGGAACAGGGCCGCGGACATCATCGAGGCTTCACCGGCGTACCACTCGGCCGACAAATCGTAGTTTTGCGAGCGCCAGGGTTTCAGGTTCGGGTTGCCGCCGAGCGAGGCGTTGTTAACCACAAACTTGCCCGTGTCGGCGTCCAGCGACGTTTGCACCGACAGGCCGTCACCCCATTGATTCAGATCCAGCGGCGTCATGTTTTTCGCGTAGGCTGCGCGCACCACCACGTCGTCGGTGACCGCAAAGGCCATGTTCAGGCTCGGCAATACGTCGCGGAAGGACGTCTTGGTGACCTGATCGCCGGCGTCAATGTTGGTGTTGCCGTAGGGAATAACATCGCCGGCCACGTTTTGCTTCACGTTGAGCGTGGTTTCAATCACGCGCAAGCCGAGGTTACCGGAGAGAATGCCACGCTCAAAATTACCTTGCAGGTAGAAACTGTCTTCGCGCAGATCGACGGCGTACGAGGTGCCGGGAATGATGGCCTTAGACACTGAGCCGAAGACTCGGCGGTGGAAAGCTTCTGGGTCGTCGTAGTCTTCCGGGTTCACTGCCCATACGCCGGGAATGCCGGTGACCGGGCCAAAGTCTGTGATAAAGCTCACGTTATTGTAGGCATCCAGGGCCGTGGGCGGCAGAGCCGTGTAGCCCACAAATTCACCGTTGACCATTTCGCCGGCGGTACAACCGCTTTCGTTGCCCAAGACCACGTCAGTGGCTTTCCACTGAACCCCGCAACCCTCGGCATTCACGTCGCCGTCGATGTTGGTTTTACCGGCGTAGAAGGGCGAGAACAGGTGGTAGCGGGTTTCTTCGATGGAGCGGCTGGAGGTGCGCACGCCGATATCCACACTGGTAAAGAAATTGCCGTCGTCCAACTCGTAGCTTCCGTCTACACGGAATGCATTAAAGTCTGCCTCGCTGTCGGCGTTATTCTCGGAGGAGAAGGCGCCGATGTTATAACTGCCGAGATTGCTCATATAGTCGGCAATAGTGGCACTCGGACTCAGGCCGCCGGCGAGGCCATTGTCGAAGCCGCTCCAGTGGCCGTGCGAGCCGGAGGTGTCCAGCACCAGTTGTGGGTTTTCGCTATAACCCAGCGGATTGGGTGATGCGTAGCAACCGCCCAGATCGCCGACCACCGTTTGACCTGCGCAGTGCTCGCTGGGGTAGAAGGGGTTGATGCCAGTGCTGGTACCGTCGGTCAGGTCGCCCTCGTTGTACCCGTGCCGGCGCTTGCTGCTGGCTTCACCGGTGACAAAGCGCGCCGAGCCGGTCAGCTTGCCGCCGTTGTCGTAGTCGAGCTGCAGGTTGACGTTGGTCGATTCATTCAGGTAGCTGTCGTTTTGGGTGAAGGACTTGAGGCGCTTGGGGTTCATGTCCCAACGCTGCACGGCCAGCCACTCTCTACCACCGGTGACCACGCCGGTTTCGCGACCCTGGACATCATTAAACCACTCGAGCCCCTGCCACTTGTTGGTGACACTCATACCCACTTTGCGGTTGTATTCGTCTTGCTGAGTGTAGAAGGCATCGGCGGTAAACTGGAAGCCCTCGCCCAAATCCGCCTGGAAAGAGCCATTCAGGCCTGCGCGTTCGCGCTCGGTGACCTGGTTCCACGCGGCAAAGCCCTGGGGCGAAATGTAGTTGTTGGGCTGGCTGCCGCCCCAGTCGTTCACACCGTTGACCCAGCCCGCATCGCCGGTGGGATTGCCGGTGTTAAAACCGTTGTAGTAGTTGGCCAGATTGGTGTTGGCATAGGAGCCACTGACCATGACGCCCACTGTGTCGTTTTTCCAGTTCACTAAGCCACTGGCGACGGGGTCGTTTTCCTGGGTTTCCTGGCCGCGCTGTACTTCAACACTGCCGGCGGCAGTTATGCCGTCGTCAAATTCGAAGGGGCGACGGGTTTTCAAATTAATGGTGCCGCTGATACCGGCGTTGAGCTGGTTGGCCGTGGCCGTTTTATAGACCTCGGCGCCCTTGAACAGCTGGGACGGTAAATCGCCAAAGGATGGCTGCACGGTGGTGATGGAGCCGGCGCTCATGAAGGCTTCGCCATTGAGTTGAGAGCCCACTTGTGGCGAGCCTCGCAAGCTGACTTTAGAGCCTTCGCCCGCGGATCGCTCTATCGCTACACCGGGAATGCGCTGCAGTGAATCGGCGATGGTGACGTCGGGCAGTTTACCGATGTCCTCTGCGGAAATACCGTCGACCACTTGGGCGGCGTCGCGTTTTAAGCTGACCGAGTCTTCCTGCGCTTTGCGAATCCCGGTCACGACAACTTCTTCTATGCCATCGGCACCCGATTGGGCTAGGGCAAAGTTGCCGCCACCAAGCATACAGGCGGCGATACTGGATGCCAGCAGTGATTTTTGAAAATGCGTTTTTGCGTTGCTCATGCTTTCCCCTCTTGAAGTGGGCGTAATTATTTTTGTGGCCACAGCGCAATTGGCTGCGGCAGTCCTGAACCGGCCGTAGGTCTCAGCCCTAAATACACAGCGCGGAACAGGTCAGCAGATACCTTAAAGTATTTCTGACCTTAAGCCACTATATTATACGATCGACTTATGTTCAATATGAATATAAGTTAAATATTTACGGCTGCTAGCGTAGTGTTATAACGTATTTTTACGAAAAAATTAGTTTATTGTATTAAAAATGTTAACCAATTGGGTTAATCATTGCTTGAGGTTCGGTTGTGACGATAAAACTGTGCATAGGCCAGGTTTGCGGAATTTCCCGAGCGAGAACCTGCGACGCCAGCTCTAGCTTGGACGCTACCAGCGCTTAGCGGCGTCCTGATCAGAGGTGCGGGCTTCCACCCAGCGTTCGCCTTGGGCGGTGGACTCGCGCTTCCAGAAGGGCGCACGTGTTTTCAGGTAATCCATTATGAACGCGCAGGCATCAAAGGCATCGCCCCGGTGCGCGGCATTGACGCCTACGTAGACAATCTGGTCGGCGGGGTTGAGCTGGCCGACGCGGTGCACGAGCAGGCAGCGCGCAATGGGCCAGCGCTGCGCCGCTTCCTCGACAATGGTGGTGAGCGATTTTTCGGTCATGCCTGGGTAGTGCTCGAGAAACAAGCCGCCCACGCTGTCGCCCAGGTTGAGGTCGCGCACCAGTCCGGTAAAGGTCACTATGGCGCCAATGCCGGGGCAGTCCTGCTGCAGCTCCCGATAAAGTGCGGCCTGATCGAAATCGCCCGTTTGCACGGCCACGCGATGATTCATCCGCCGGTCACCGGAGGGAAAAATGCCACTTCATCGCCGTCGGCCACCGGGCTGCCCGGTTGGGCCATGGTTTGATTGACGGCCACCAGCAGTTGAGTGTCGGTAAGTGGAGCCTGCCAGTGGGGGTGCAGGGCGACTAGGTGCGCGACCACATCCTGGGTGGAGTGCAGATTCTCTACCGTCAGTTGCAGCTCGTCTGTCTTGAGTTGGTCGCGCAGGCGCGCGAAAAATTTAATTGTGATCACGGCGCCTCCGCCCGGTAGTGGCCACTTTTGCCGCCAGACTTTTCCAGTACCCGAGTGCCGGAGATGACCATGTCTTTGTCCACGGCTTTACACATGTCGTAGAGGGTGAGCGCCGCCACCGATGCGGCAGTTAAGGCTTCCATTTCCACACCGGTTTGACCGGCCAGGCGGCAGCAACTTTCAATACGCACGCGCTGGTGCGCCGGCTCGAGTTCCAATGCCACGTGGATATGGGTCAGCAACAGCGGGTGGCAGAGGGGGATCAAGTCGGCACACTTTTTGGCGGCCTGAATGCCGGCGATGCGCGCGACGGCAAAGACGTCGCCTTTTTTGTGATCCCCGCGCGCTATCAGCGCCAGGGTGTCCGGCTGCATATACACATAGGCCTCGGCGCGTGCCTCCCGCTGAGTGGTAGCCTTGGCGCCCACATCTACCATGTGCGCCTCGCCCCGGGCATTAAGGTGCGTTAAATCAGACACGCGAGTCTCCCGTCACAGTAAGCTTCCATAATATCAAACACTGCGCACTAGCCGAGCAGCAATCGCTCCAGGGTGCGCAGGTAAATACGGTGCAGTTTGTCCAGGTCGGCCACGCTGACGCATTCGTTTACTTTATGAATGGTGGCGTTGACTGGGCCCAGTTCCACCACTTGGGAGCCAGTGGGGGCGATAAAACGTCCGTCGCTGGTGCCGCCGGCGGTGGATAGCTCTGTCTGCCGGCCCTCCACGTCTTCGATGGCGCCCACGATGGCGTCTACCAATTCGCCCTGGCGGGTGAGGAAGGGCTGGCCCGACAGATTCCACTCGACGGCGTAGTTCAGGCCGTGCTTTTTCAGAATGGCTTCCGTGCGCTCGCGCAGAATGGCCTCGGTTACCTCGGTCGAGAAGCGAAAATTGAAAAGCACTTGCACATCGCCAGGGATCACGTTGGTGGCACCCGTGCCGCCGTTAATATTGGACACTTGAAAGCTGGTGGCGGGGAAGAACTCATTGCCGCCGTCCCACATTTCCGCCGCCAATTCGGTCAGTGCGGGCGCCAGGGCGTGAATGGGGTTGTCGGCCAGATGCGGATAGGCCACGTGGCCTTGTACACCTTTCACAATCAATTTGGCACCCAGCGAGCCGCGCCGGCCGTTTTTGATGACGTCGCCCACCTGGTGGGTGCTGGAGGGCTCGCCCACCAGGCAGCAGTCAATCTTTTTTTGGTTGGCTTGCAGCCACTCGACCACTTTCACCGTGCCGTCTACGGCGGGGCCCTCTTCGTCGCTGGTGATTAAAAAGCCGATGCGGCCCGGGTGATCGGGGTGTGTTGCTACGAAATCTTCGCAAGCCGTGACCATAGCCGCCAGGCTGCCTTTCATGTCGGCGGCGCCACGGCCGTAGAGCATGCCCTCGTGCACCGTGGGCTCGAAGGGCGGGAAGCGCCACTGTTCGGCGGGGCCGGTGGGTACCACGTCTGTGTGGCCAGCGAAGGCCAGCAGGGTGCCGGACTCGCCGCGCTCGGCCCAGAAATTATCGACCTCACCAAAACGCAAGCGCTCAACCTGAAAGCCAATGGCTTCTAGGCGTGCAATCATCATCTCCTGGCAGCCTTCATCGCGGGGCGTGACGGAGGGGCGGGCAATCAGGGCGCAGGCCAATTGTAGAGTAGGTGAAGTCATGGGAAATTCCGGTTCGTCATTTGTTTAATTTGGGTGCCGGGCCAGGGTACTCACTCGGTCAGGACACGCATATATACTTCCCAGTAGCTCGAGGCGGCACGCACGCCGTCCCGAGCCGACAGGGGTGAGGCAGCATTTGCGAACCATTACATCGCGCGCCGCCGTACGCCGCCCGTTGCTCGGGTGGCCGGTCCCGCAGGGTATTTACGGCGCATCCCAGCAGTGCTTACCGCTGGCCTGGCGGTTCCGGGTGCCGTACCCGGGTTTCCGCCTGTGGCGCCCTTAATATTGCCCTCAGCCTGCTCAGTTGTTAGCGTGCAGCGCCTGGTTCAGCGCGATAGCGGTTTTGTTGGTCTTGCATTCGATGGCGCCGGTGAGCGAGTTGCGGCGAAACAGCAAATCGCTTTGGCCAGCCAGATCGCGGGCCTTGGTTTCCTGTACCAGTTCGCCTTGATCGTCGAGCAAGCGCACTTTAGTGCCTGCGGTAATATACAGCCCCGCCTCCACAATGCAGCGATCACCCAGCGGAATACCAATACCGGCGTTGGCGCCCAACAGGCAGTTGTCGCCCACAGAAATCACAATGTTGCCGCCGCCAGACAGGGTGCCCATGGTGGAGCAGCCGCCGCCCAGATCGGAGCCAGCGCCCACAAAAACGCCCGCCGAGATGCGCCCCTCAATCATGCCGGGCCCCTCGGTGCCGGCATTAAAGTTCACAAAGCCCTCGTGCATGATGGTGGTGCCCTCGCCCAGGTAGGCGCCCAAACGCACGCGTGCTGTGTGAGCGATGCGCACGCCCTTAGGTACCACGTAGTTGGTCATTTTGGGGAACTTGTCGACGCAGGCCACATCCAGCAGGCGGCCTTCGCAGCGGGCCTGCAGCTGGCGCGCGGGCAGCTCGGCCAAGTCGATGGCACCCTCGTTGGTCCAGGCCACATTGGGCAGAACGCCGAACATGCCATCGAGTTTGGTCCCGTGTGGCTTAATCAAGCGATGCGACAGCAAGTGCAGCTTTAAGTAGGCTGCGGGCACGTCGGCGGGTGCCGCGTCTTCTGCCAGCAACACTGCCACTAGCGGGCGCTCGGCGCGACTCAGTGTTTTGAGTGTACCGGCCAGCTCGGCATCGGCGGCGGTCAGCTTATCGGCCAGGCTTGCAGCCTGGGCGCCGCTCATGGCGTGGCTGCCGGCGCTGCCAAAGTTCTGGAGTAGCGCATCGCACAGAGTGCTCGAGGGGTTCAGGCGCGGTGCCGGGTAAAAAACTTCGAGCCACTGGCCCTGGCTGTTCTGGGTGCCTACACCCAGCCCTAATGCGTATAAAGACATGGTTCTACCTGCAAAGTTAGCGAAATAAGTTGTGCAATACGGAGTATTAATTAACCCAGTAGCTGCGCGTATTCGTCGGCGTTAAAGCCCACGCGGCGGGTGTGTCCCGTGTCCAGCAGAGGGCGTTTGATGAGCGTGGGGTGCTGCGCGAGCAGCGCCGCTGGTGCCTGTTGGGCCTGAGCTTGCGCATCGGCACTCAATTGCTTCCAGGTGGTGCTGCGTTTGTTCAGCAGCGCATCGCCCAGCTCCTCGTGCCAGGCGCGGGTCTGGCTCTCGGACAGGCCGTCGGCGCGGAAATCGTGGAAGGTGTATTCGATACCTTGGCTGTCTAGCCACTTGCGGGCTTTCTTCACAGTGTCGCAATTTTTAATGCCGTACAGGGTAATCATCGCAATTTAGTATGAGTTGGTGGTCCATTGAGGGCGGCAAGGATACCAGAGATAGCGGCAGGCTGCATGACAAGGGCGGGCGCCTGTGGGTGGTTTTAAGCACGAAACAGACTAAGTAAATAACCAATTGGGCCATTGTTAACACTCTTTGGTCTAATGGCGCCTCAATCCTTTACTTACACTAAAGCAAGGCGTACAAGTGCGCCTGCGCACCGTCGCGGGCGGTACAGATTTGAGCCGGCGCCCGCTGGGGCATGCCGGCAAGTGAAGACAGAGGTTTCACAGGACGTGAATGCATGACTATGAGTGACTTAGGGCAGTTTAAGGTAGTTTTCTGGGGGCAGCCGCAGGCGGGTGTCTCGCGCAATCTATTGGCTAAGCGATTTGCGCAGCAATTTAAAGTGAGCGATTTGGCGCGCTTGCGCTATTTCTTTAGCGGGCGATTGGTGACCTTGAAGGCGGGGTTGACGGAGGCGCGGGCGCGGCATTTGTGCGTCCAGTTACAGCGCATGGGTGCGCAGTGTCGAATTGAATGCTGCCAAGCGGTCAGATTGGATGGCGAGCTGGCCGAGCGCCACACGCCCTCTTTTTTGGAGTCCTCGCTCGATGCCGATCGCTTGTCGCTGTCGCCGCTGGAGGAGGTGGTTGCGCCGGCGCCGGCTCGGCGCAACCCCTTTGCCGCGCGCGACGTGAGCAATGGTTTTGCCAGGCGCTAAGGGTAGCGAATCACGCCTTGGCGACAATTTTTGGGCGTTTGCGGTTGGGGTAGCACCAGCGGCAGAGTGGACACACGGTGCCGTCGCAGCCGCGCGCCGTACAGTATTCGCGCCCATAGAAGATAATTTGCAGGTGCAATTTGTTCCACTTGTCCTTGGGGAATAGCCGCTTTAAATCCTTTTCCGTTTGCACAACATTTTTACCATTGGTGAGCCCCCAGCGTTGCGCTAAACGGTGAATGTGGGTGTCGACGGGAAAGGCAGGTACGCCAAAGGCCTGTGCCACCACCACGCTTGCAGTTTTGTGCCCCACGCCCGGCAATTCTTCAAGCAGCGCCATCTCTCTGGGTACCTGACCCTGGTATTTTTCCACCAATATGCGCGAAAGCTCAGAGATGGCCTGGGATTTTTTGGGTGACAAGCCGCAGGGGCGAATCACGGCTTTAATGGCCTCCACCGGTACCTGCATCATGTCGAAGGGATTATCGGCCAGCGCCCAAAGTGCTGGGGTAACCTGGTTGACGCGCTCATCGGTGCACTGGGCCGACAGCAGTACCGCCACCAGCAAGGTGTAGGGGTCTTTGTGGTCGAGCGGCACCGGTGTTTCGGGGTATAGACGTTCGAGTTCCGTTAAAATTTTTTCAACCCGCTCGGCTTTTTTCGGACTGCTCATTAACTGCCTGCTGTGACAAATTGTTTGATACGCCGCGCCGCGCTCACGCACTCGTCGAGTTCGGCCACCAGTGCAATGCGCACATGGTGCGCGCCGGGATTGCCTCGCTCGGTGTCGCGCGCAATGAAGGTGCCGGGCAGGACGGTGATGTTTTGCGCGGCAAAGAGCGCGCGTGCAAATTCTGTGTCTGTCATTGTCACCTTGGGCCACAGGTAAAAGCTGGCTTCTGGTTTGGTTACGTCTAAGCAGCCACCCAGTGTATCGAGTACAGCGTCAAACTTTTCGGCGTAGCGCCGGCGGTTGTCGATCACGTGTGCTTCGTCCTGCCAAGCGGCCACCGAGGCCAACTGCTGGGGCACGGCCATGGCACAGCCGTGGTAGGTGCGGTAGAGCAAAAATGGGCGCAACACGTCGGCATCGCCGGCCACAAAACCCGAGCGCAATCCCGGCAGGTTTGAGCGCTTTGACAGCGAGTGAAATACCACGCAGCGGTGGTAGTCGGTGCGCCCCATCAATTCGCACGCCTGCAGCAAGCCAGGCGGCGGCGCATCAAAATACAGCTCCGAATAGCATTCGTCGCTGGCGATAATAAAATCGTATTGATCGGCCAGTGCAATGAGCTTTTGGTACATGGCTACGGTGGTAACTGCGCCGGTGGGATTGCCAGGGCTGCATACAAAAAGCACTTGGCACTGCTGCCAAACTTCCGGTGGCACGGCGTCGTAGTCGGGCAGGTAGCGATTGTCGGCGTCGCAATTTAAAAAGTGGATGCCGGCACCGGCCAAAAAGGCCGCGCCTTCATAAATTTGGTAAAACGGGTTGGGGCTTACGACGAGTGCCGGCTTGGCGCGGTCGATCACCGCCTGCACGAAGGCAAACAGTGCCTCGCGCGTACCGTTGACGGGCAACACCTGCGTCTCTGGGTCGACCCCACTTAGCTCAAATCGCTGAGTGAGCCAGTGTGCTATGGCCTGTCGCAGTTCGGGCAGACCCTTGGTGGCCGGGTAATTGGCCAGCCTCGCCAGGTTGTCGGTGAGTACTTGCAGGGCGAAGGCCGGTGGCGGGTGCTTGGGCTCGCCAATACTCAATGGGATGTGCGGCAGTGGCGCCGGCGCGACGCCCTGCTTGAGCTGGGCTAGTCGCTCGAAGGGGTAGGCCTGCAATTTTAATAAGTCGGGATTCATGGGTGACTCTAATGTGATTTGAATGTGACTCTTTGGCGATGTTGTTTTTGTTGTCTGGGGCTAACTGTGCTGGCCGACAATTTCATCCAATGCTTTGCAGATACTTGATTGCAGGGCTTCGCACAGCTGCGGGTCCGACAGTGGTTGGCCGTCGCGATCGGTGATAAAAAAGATATCTTCCACCCGCTCACCCAGTGTCGCAATTTTGGCATTTTGTAATTGAATGCCAAAACTCAGGAATACGCGACCAATGGCGGCCAGCAGGCCCGGGCGATCGGGGCTGATTACTTCGAGCACCGTGGCAGCCGCCAACAGATCGTTGCTGATCATGGTGCGCGAGGGCATGGCAAAGTGTTTGAGCACGCGCGGCGTGCGGCGCTGGATAATGTCGGGGTACTCGTCAACCAGTGCCAGTTCGTCGTGCAGCGAGCGGCGGATGGTGTCAAAGCGATCTTGGTGCGTGGGTTCGCCGTTTTCGTCGAGCACAAAAAATGTGTCGATGGTGTAGCCGTCGGGCGAGCTGTAAATGCGCGCGTCCTGAATATCCAGGTGCAGGCCCGATAGTGCATTGGCGGCGGCGGCAAAGACATTGTTGCGATCTTTGGTGCGCACAAAAATCTGGGTAGCCCCCTCCATGCCGTTGAACCGGCTCTGGCGAATAAGCACCAGGGGTTCGTCGCTGCGATGGCAGGCGATGGCCTCTGTGTGCCAGGCGATATCCAGGTGGGATTCGCGCAGGAAATAGTCGTCGCCCATGTCGCCCCACAGTTGGCGAATTTGCGTCTCGGAGAAATTTTTGTCCTCCAGCTTGCGAATGGCGGCCTGCTGGGTTTCCACGATCATTTCTTGCCGGTCGATGGGGTTTTCCAAACCGCGACGCAGGGCGCGCTTGGTTTCTAAATACAACTGGCGCATCAGGCTGGCGCGCCAGGTATTCCACAGATCTGGGTTGGTGCCGTTGATGTCCGCCACCGTCAGCAGGTACAGGTAATCCAGCCGCAACTGATCGCCAACCAGCAGCGCAAATTTGTGGATGACGTCCGGGTCCGAGATGTCTTGCTTTTGCGACACCGCCGACATTAACAGGTGCATTTCTACCAGCCAGCTCACCAGTCGCGTTTCGCGCCCGCTCAGACCGTGGCGCTGACAGAAGGCTTCGGCGTCCACCTTGCCGAGCATGGAGTGGTCGCCGCCGCGGCCCTTGGCAATGTCGTGGTAAAGGCCGGCAATGTACAGCAGCTCGGGTTTGGCCAGGCGCTTCATGATGTGGTGCGCCACGGGATATTTTTCCTGCGCCGCCGGCAGTCGGAATCGGCGCATGTTTTTCATTACCAGCAGCGTGTGTTCGTCGACAGTGTAAATATGAAACAAGTCGTGCTGCATTTGCCCGGTGATTTTATCGAACTCGGGCAGGTAGCGGCCCAGAATGCCGTAGCGCTTCATGCGTTTAAGCTGCCGTACCAGGCTGTAAGGCGAGCGCATGAGTTCCATGAACAGGGCCGTGTTGTCCGGGTCTTGACGGAAGGATTCATCCACCAAATGGCGGCACTCGCGAATGAGCCGGATGGTGGAAGCCCTAACGCCCAGGATGCGTTTGTCGCGTCCCATCAGTACAAATATTTCGAGCAGTGCACTCGGGTCTTCCTCGAAGACTTTGGTGTAGGCCGCCTCGATAAAACCGTTGCGCAATTGAAAGCGGGCGTTGATGGGTTCGACATTTTGCTGCTGGCCCGCCTGTAGGATGGCCTCGCTTAAAAATTGCAGTAGCACGTCGTTGAGTTCTTGTAGCGCTTGCACAATGCGGTAGTAGCGGTGCATGAACTGTTCGATGGCGAGTCGCTCGGGCGTATCCTTGTAGCCGAACAGGGCGGCCAGCTCGCGCTGGTGATCGAACAGCAAACGCTCTTCACCGCGCTTGGCGAGCATGTGCAATCCGTAGCGCACGCGCCACAAAAACTCTTCGCCGGTGAGCAAAATGGCGAATTCTTCCTCGGTGAAAAAGCCGCGCCCCTCCAGTTGGCGGATGGTGCGCACATTAAAAAAGCGCTTGGCCACCCAGCCGATCATTTGAATGTCGCGCAGCCCGCCGGGGGCGTTTTTGACATTGGGCTCAAGGTTGTTGGACGAGTTGTCGTACTTGGCGTGGCGCTCCTGTTGCTCTTGCCACTTGGCCTTAAAAAAAGCTGCCGGTGCCCAGATTTTATCGGGCGCCGTCTGCGCCACCAGCTGTTCGCGCAAATCCGCCTGCCCCTGCAGTACGCGGCTTTCCATGATGTTGGTGGCGACGGTGATGTCGGTTTTTGCAATCTCTACGCACTGCGGCAGGGTGCGCACGCTGTGGCCTATCTCCAGGCCGATATCCCACAACAGGGTAAAAAATCCCTCGATGGCGGCGAGGTTGTCGGTGTGGGCGCCCTCGTCGTGTAATAGCAGCAGGTCGATATCCGAGGCGGGGTGCAGCTCCCCGCGCCCGTAGCCACCCACTGCAATCAGGCAGACGCCGTCGGTCCACCGAAACTGATGCCAGGCGTAGTGGAGCATTAGGTCTACAAAGTGGGCCTGCTCGTACACCAGCGTGCGGATGTCTTCGCCCTCGCGGTAGCGCCGGTCGAAGTTGACCTTGGCGGCGTGCAGGGCATCTTTAAAGATGGCAATGGGTTTGCCCTCTTGTAAACGCTCCCGAAAATGATTTTGATCAAAGAAAAAGGGGGTGCGGTCAAAGTAGGGCGTGGTATTCACTTAGAAGGACTCTTCCTTGCGCGCGGTGAGAACTTCAACGCCGTCTTTGGTCACGGCCAGGGTGTGCTCCCACTGGGCCGACAGGCGCCGGTCTTTGGTGATGACGGTCCAGCCGTCGCCCAGTAGCTTGGTGCCGGCCTTGCCGGCGTTAATCATGGGTTCAATGGTGAAGCACATGCCCTCTTTGAGCTCCATGCCGGTGCCGGCGGTGCCGTAGTGCAGGATTTGCGGGTCCTCGTGGAACACATCGCCTATGCCGTGGCCGCAGTACTCCCGCACCACTGAGTAGTAGTTGCTCTCCGCGTGCTGCTGAATAATGGCGCCGATGTCGCCCAGGCGGCAGCCGGGCTTAACCAGCTCTATAGCCTTATAGAGGCACTCCTGGGTCACCTGCACCAGGCGTTGGGCGTGGCTGGGTACCTCGCCCACAAAATACATTTTACTGGTGTCGCCAAAGTAGCCATCGTAAATCACGGTGACATCGATATTGATGATGTCGCCTTTCTTCAGGACTTTCTTCTCCGACGGGATGCCGTGGCAGATAACCTCGTTGACGGAGGTGCACACGGATTTTGGAAAGCCCTTGTAGCCCAAGCAGGCGGGGATGGCATTTTGTTGATGCACGATATGGTCGTGAATGATGCGGTCCAGCTCCTCGGTGGTCACGCCCGGCACCACGTGGGGTTCGATCAGCTCGAGGCACTCGGCGGCCATGCGGCCTGCGACCCGCATTTTGGCGATTTCGTCGGGAGTTCGGATGGTTGCGGACATGATGTAGGGGTTCCTTGACTGCTTTGGCTTGCCCTTAGTGGGTCAAAGGGCGGCATTGTAGCGTACTTTGGCGGGCCTCGGCAGGCTCTCTGGGACGGCTTTTTCTTTGCCTTTGAGCGCCAGTGTGGTATAAAGCGCGCCGCTGGAACGATCTGGCGAATTAACTTAACGTCACACATGGTCCGTCACGCTTGGCCTGGGTGCCTGAAAGCCGCGCAATTACTGGTGTTGCTCCATTTGGGGTTGCCGAATGGCGGTTTGAGGGTTGGTCAGTGGGGGTCATGGAGGCTCAACCCGAAAGGAAAATGTTATGTCTCAAGTAAGCATGCGCGAAATGCTGCAGGCTGGTGTGCACTTTGGCCACCAAACCCGTTACTGGAACCCGAAGATGGGTAAATACATCTTTGGCGCCCGCAACAAAATTCACATCATCAACCTCGAGCACACTGTGCCGGCCTTCAATAACGCCTTAGACGCGTTGAAGACCATGGCTGCCCAAAAGAAGAAGATTCTGTTTGTGGGTACCAAGCGCGCAGCGCAGAAGGTGATCAAAGAGCAGGCCCAGCGCGCTGGCCAGCCTTTTGTTAGCCACCGCTGGTTGGGCGGTATGCTGACCAACTACAAAACCATTCGCCAGTCGATTAAGCGTTTCCGCGAGCTGGAAGCCCAGAGTCAAGACGGTACCTTCGACAAGCTGACCAAAAAAGAAGCGCTGATGCGCACGCGCCTGATGGAGAAGCTGGACAACTCTATTGGCGGTATCAAGGATATGGGCGGTCTGCCCGACGCACTGTTTGTGATCGACGTTGATCACGAGCGTATTGCGATTCAGGAAGCGAACAACCTGGGTATCCCTGTGTTCGGTATCGTGGATACCAACAGCAACCCAGAGGGTGTTGACTTCGTTATCCCCGGTAACGATGACGCCATCCGCGCGGTGAAGTTGTACGTGACAGCTGCCGCCGATGCGTGCCTGGAAGGCATCGCTGCCAGTGGTGCGGCTGTAGTAAACAAAGACGAGTATGTAGAAGCTAACGAAGCTGCGGCCAAGTAATTCGGCGTCTTGTCACAGCGGCGGCCCCACCGGCTGCCGCCAATAAAAGGGGGCTTGGCCCCCTTTTTCCCATGAACAGTCAATTAAATTAAGAGGATAGGTTTATGTCAGCTATCTCTGCTTCACTGGTTAAAGAGCTGCGCGAGCGCACGGGTTTGGGCATGATGGAGTGCAAAAAAGCACTGGTTGAGTCCGAGGGCGATATCGAGCTGGCCATCGACAATCTGCGCAAGGCCTCTGGTCTGAAAGCCGCTAAAAAAGCCGACCGCACTGCCGCCGATGGCGTGGTGTCCGTGAAGGTTGCTGACGACGGCAGCTTTGGCGTATTGGTAGAAGTTAACTCCGAGACTGACTTTGTTGCGCGCGACGAAAACTTCCTGGCCTTCGTGGGCAAGGTGGTTGACAAGGCATTCGCCGACAAGCAAACCGACGTTGCCGCATTGATGGCGGGTGAGTTGGAAGACGCGCGCTCTGCGCTGGTTCAGAAAATTGGCGAAAACATCGGCGTGCGCCGCATTGTAGCCATTGAAGCCACCGATGGTTGCGTGGGCGCCTATGTTCACTCAAACAACCGTATTGCGGTAATCACCCAGCTGAAAGGTGGTAATGTAGAGTTGGCCAAAGATGTGTCTATGCACGTTGCTGCTGTTAACCCGCAGGTGGTTAATCCCGATCAGGTTTCACCCGAAGTGGTCGAGAAAGAAAAAGACATCATCAAGGCCCAGCCAGATATGGCCGGCAAGCCCGCTGAGATTGTCGAGAAGATGATGGTCGGTCGCATCAACAAGTTCCTGAAAGAAGTGAGCTTGACCGAGCAGGCATTCGTTAAAAATCCCGAGCTGACCGTTGGTAAGCTGGTGAAAGACGCCGGTGCCGAAGTAGTTGCATTTACCCGTTTTGAAGTGGGCGAGGGCATCGAAAAGGCCGAGGTGGACTTTGCTGCTGAAGTTGCCGCGCAGGTTCAAGCCTCCAAGGGTTAATCCCTGTGAAACCCTTGGTTCGCGAGGGCTGAGGGCGTTGTAAAAGAAGAGGTTGGGTGTCGCGCCCAACCTCTTTTTGCTGTTAAACTGCCACGAATTTTTTGAGCGCGGAGCGGACCATGGCCAGTAGTCGGGACAAAAAGTACAAACGCATCTTGTTAAAGCTCAGCGGCGAAGAGCTGATGGGTCAGGAGGGCTTCGGGATAGACCCGAAAGTGCTCGATAAGATGGCGCTGGAAATTGGCCAGTTGGTGGGTATTGGTGTTCAGGTCGGTCTGGTCATTGGCGGCGGCAACCTGTTTCGGGGTGCGGCCTTGAGCGCCGCCGGTCTGGATCGCGTCACGGGCGATCACATGGGTATGTTGGCCACTGTGATGAATGCGCTGGCCATGCGCGATGCGCTCGAACGCAGCAATATTTCCTCGCGGGTGATGTCGGCCATCCCCATGAGCGGTATTGTGGAGCACTATGACCGCCGCCGGGCCATTCGCTTCCTGAAGGGCGGCGAGGTGGTGATTTTCGCCGCCGGCACTGGTAATCCCTTCTTTACCACTGACTCGGCCGCCTGCCTGCGCGGTATCGAGGTGGAAGCGGATATCGTATTGAAGGCCACTAAGGTGGACGGCGTCTACACCGCAGATCCCATGAAGGACTCTAGTGCCACCAAATACGACCAGCTGACTTACGACGAGGTGCTGGACAAAAAGTTACAGGTGATGGATTTGACCGCCATATGTCTGTGTCGCGAGCACGACATGCCGGTACGTGTATTTAGGATGAATAAAGCGGGTGCGCTGTTGAACATTGCCGTTGGCAATAACGAAGGTACCCTCATAGAAGAAAGTAAAAACGGGGAAGAAAAATGATTGAAGATATTAAGAAAGACGCCGACAGTCGCATGCACAAAGCCATCGAGGCGCTCAGCAATAATTTCAATAAAATTCGTACTGGCCGCGCGCACCCCAGCCTGCTGGATTCGATACAGGTCGATTACTACGGCTCTAAAACACCCCTGAGCCAGGTTGCTAATATTTCGGTGGAAGATGGTCGCACCCTGTCGGTGAGCCCTTGGGAGCCGAACCTGGTGCCCGAGATTGAGCGCGCCATTATGAAATCCGATTTAGGTTTAAACCCCTCCACAGCCGGTAGCGTGATTCGTCTGCCCATGCCTGCGCTGACGGAAGAAACCCGCAAGGGCTTCACCAAGCAGGCCAAAGCCGAGGCGGAAAACGCTCGCGTGTCAATTCGCAACGTGCGTCGCGATGCCCTGGCTCAGGTGAAAGGCTTGGTGAATGACAAGGAAATTGGCGAGGACGACGAGCGTCGCGCCGCCGATGAAATCCAGAAAATCACCGATAAATATGTTGCTGAAGTAGACAAGGCATTGGCGGCGAAAGAGCAGGATCTGATGGCAATCTGATTGCCTGGAGATTTCAGTGACAAGCAATCGTTTACGCCATGTTGGCATCATTATGGATGGCAACAATCGCTGGGCAAAACAGCGAAAGTTACCCGGCGCCGCCGGCCATAAGGCAGGGGTTGAGCGCATACGCGATGTTATGCGCGCCTGTCAGAAGGAAGGTGTTGAAGTCCTGACACTGTTCGCCTTCAGCAGTGAAAACTGGCAGCGTCCGGCCAAAGAGGTGGACGCGTTGATGTCGCTGTTTCAGCTCTATCTTCAACGCGAAGCGCGCAAATTGCGCGATGAAGGCGTACGCCTGCAGGTGATTGGCAGGCGCGATCGCTTTAGCGCCAAAATTACCCGCGCTATAGAAGAGGCCGAAGCTCTCACGGCAGCGGGCACTACGCGCCTAGTGATCGCGGCGGACTACGGCGGCCAGTGGGATATCGCCAACGCGGCCCAACAGGTGGCTCACTTAGTTGCCCAGGGCGAGATGTCGGCCGACAGCGTGGATGATCAACTGCTGCACCGCTATACCCAGCTGGCGGACTTGCCGCCGCTCGATCTGTTGATTCGCACAGGCGGCGAGTTGCGCATCAGCAACTTTCTGCTGTGGCAGGCCGCCTATGCCGAGTTGTATTTCTGCGACGATTACTGGCCAGAATTTGGCGAGCAGGCTCTGCATGCAGCGGCCCAGGCGTTCTATCAGCGCCAGCGTCGCTTCGGTTTGAGCGGCGATCAAGTGTCGGAAGCAGGGGAGGTCGTCGGTGCTTAAACAACGCATCATTACGGCGCTGCTGTTGGTGGCTGTGCTATTGGCCGCGTTGCACTACTTGCCAATCCCCCTGTTTCAGTTGCTGCTGGCTACTGCGGTGCTCATTGCCACTTGGGAGTGGTCGAATTTATCCGGGCTCAGCCACTATGGTCAACGCATAGCCTATGTTGGCGCTACGGCGCTAATCATGGCTGCGGCGGGTTATCTTTCCGGTCTGAGTCGCGAATTGGACCATGGTTGGCTGCGCAATCTGCTGCTGCTGGGAGGCGGCTGGTGGGCATTATCGCTACTTTGGGTGCAGGGTTATCCATCCAGCTCGCTATTGTGGGGGGCTCGGCTGCCGCGTTTGCTAATTGGCTGGCTGGTGATGGTGCCGGCATGGCTGGGGCTGTGTTATCTGCGGGAGCAGCCGGCCGGTGAGTGGCTCATGCTTATGGTGGTGGCCGTGGTTGCCGGTGCGGACATCGGTGGCTATTTTGTTGGCCGAAAGTTTGGCAAACACAAGCTCGCGCCCGCTGTGAGCCCCGGAAAAACCTGGGAGGGTTTCTGGGGCGGCTTGATTACCAATGTGCTGTGGGCCAGCGCGCTGGGCCTGTGGCTGGGCGAGGGGCGATTGTTGCTGCTATTGGCCATTGTGATTCCCGCCAGCCTGGTATCGGTGTTAGGCGACCTGGTGGAGAGCATGCTCAAGCGCCACCGGGGTATCAAAGACAGTAGCCAATTGCTGCCCGGCCACGGCGGCGTACTTGATCGCATAGACAGCATCACGGCGGCGGCGCCGCTCATGGCGCTGGGTGTGTTGATGACCGGTTTTTCGCTGCAATGATGCCTGCGCAATTAACCGTGCTTGGGGCAACGGGCTCTATCGGCCTCAGTACCTTGGATGTGGTGGCTAGGCACCCCGACAAGTACCGCATTTACGCGCTTACGGCGGCGAGCCAGTGGCAGCAGCTGGCGGCGCTGGCAGTAACCCACAATGCGCGCTACGCGGTGATTGCGGACGAACAGTACGCAGGCGATTTACAGACGGCTCTACAGGGCACTGATACACAGGTATTGGCCGGTAAGCAGGCGCTGGCACAGGTTGCCTCCGCCCCTGAAGTGGCGGCCGTTATGGCCGCCATAGTCGGTGCTGCGGGTTTATTACCCACATTGGCTGCCGTGCGCGCCGGCAAAAAAGTGCTGTTGGCCAATAAAGAGGCCCTGGTGATGGCCGGCCCATTGTTTATGCAGGCGGTGGCCGAGCACGGCGCCACCTTGTTGCCCATCGACTCGGAACACAATGCCATTTTTCAGTGCTTGCCGGCGCACTATCAGACGCCCGG
Source organism: Simiduia sp. (assembly GCF_058345725.1). Taxonomy (NCBI): domain Bacteria; kingdom Pseudomonadati; phylum Pseudomonadota; class Gammaproteobacteria; order Cellvibrionales; family Cellvibrionaceae; genus Simiduia; species Simiduia sp. Next base: position 88,887 of record NZ_JBTUOC010000028.1, read on the forward strand.
TGCAGCGGGGGTTAGTAAAATATTGCTAACCGCGTCGGGCGGCCCCTTTCGAACCATGGCACCCGCGGAGCTGGCGGCAGTAACACCCGACCAGGCCTGTGCGCACCCCAACTGGTCGATGGGGCGTAAAATTTCGGTGGATTCCGCCAGCATGATGAACAAGGGGCTCGAGTTGATTGAGGCCTGCTGGTTGTTCAATGCCACGTCTGACCAAATTGACGTGGTTATCCATCCGCAAAGCGTGATCCATTCTATGGTGCAGTTTACCGACGGCTCGGTGCTGGCCCAGTTGGGCAACCCCGATATGCGCACACCAATTGCGCACGCGCTGGCTTGGCCGGAACGCATGGCTTCGGGGGTTGCCCCCCTAGATCTGATTGCTACGGCGCGCTTGGATTTTGAAGCCCCCGACTTGAACCGTTTCCCCTGCCTGCGGTTGGCCTATGAGGCGGCACAAAATGGCGCAGCCTCGACGGTGCTCAATGCTGCCAACGAAATCGCGGTGGCGGCATTTTTGGTGGGAGAGTTACCGTTTAACGATATCGCGCGAGTCAACGAGCGCACATTGGAGCAACTGCAGCCGCCGGTGCCCCGCAGCATCGACGAAGTACTCGCTGTGGATGCGCAGGCGCGCCGAGTTGCCCGCGAGGGCCTTGAACGTGCTACGCTGCGGCGCGCATCGCAGCAGGCCGAGAGGTAGTCATGGCACATATAGAAACAATTATCTGGTTTATTCTTGGCTTGGGGCTATTGGTCACTATCCACGAATACGGTCACTTCTGGGTGGCGCGGCGCTGCGGCATTAAGGTGTTGCGCTTTTCGGTGGGCTTCGGCAAACCGTTAACGCGTTGGTACGACAAGCAGGGTACAGAATTCTGCATAGCGGCGATTCCCCTGGGTGGCTACGTCAAAATGCTGGACGAGCGCGAGGGCGAGGTTCCCGCAGAACTGCTGAGTCAGGCCTTTACCCAGAAATCCGTTTGGGCGCGTATCGCAGTCGTGGTGGCAGGGCCGCTGGCCAACTTTTTATTGGCCATTGTGCTGTTCTGGATCATGGTGATGCCAGGCGTTACCCAAGTGGCGCCGGTTGTGGGTGCCGTTGCGCCAGGCTCCATCGCCGAACGAGCTGGAATCGAGGAGGGGCAGGAGATCGTTGCCCTCGACGGCGAAAGCACGGATTCCTGGCAAGCCGTTCACCAGCGCTTGTTGGAGCGCTTGGGAGAGACTGGCCGCATTACTTTCACCGTGCGCTATCCCAACTCAAGCCTCGAGTATACCTCGGAGGCCGAGCTCAGCGATTGGTTGGCGGGCGAAGATGAGCCGGATGTGATGGCAGGCATTGGGCTCACGCCTTACCGCCCCGTGTATATGGCGGAGCTGAGTCAAGTGCTACCCGATTCGCCTGCCGCACAAGCGGGCCTGCTGCCAGGGGATTTGATTCTGGCTACCGATGGCGTTGCCGTGGCTACCTGGGAAGATTTTGCCTGCTATGTGCAGGCGCGCCCCGCACAGGTCATTGAACTAACCGTTGAGCGCGGGGTCGAACAACTGACTTTTAACGTCACACCCGAGCGCAAGGAGCGCGATGGCGAGTGGGTGGGGCAAGTGGGCGTAGGGCCAGTTGTGCCCGAATGGCCTGAGGGCTATCTGCGTCACCAGGATTACAATCTTGTGCAAGGTCTGTGGCGCGGCGTCGAAAAAACCTGGGAAACATCGGGTTTTGTCTTGCTTTCAGTTAAAAAATTGTTAGTGGGTGAAATCTCAACGAAAAACTTGAGCGGCCCCATAACCATTGCTAAAGTGGCGGGCGCTTCGGCAAAGGCCGGTTGGGAATACTACGTCGGCTTTTTGGCATTGCTCAGCGTGAGTTTGGGCGTATTCAACCTCCTGCCTATCCCCGTGTTGGATGGCGGTCATCTGCTGTACTACCTGGTAGAAGTCGTAAAGGGCAGCCCGGTTTCGGAAAAGGTGCAGATGCTTGGCTACCAGCTGGGCCTCTTGGTTGTTTTAGGTGTCATGATGTTGGCGATTTACAACGATATCATGCGACTCTGACACCGCCAGAGCAGCCAGTTTGCAGTACTGAATTTATAAATTAGAACAGAAATTATGCAGCGTCTTGTCTTACTATTTGTTTCTCTGGTGTTTTCAACACTGGTCTATGCCGAAAGCTTTCGTGTTACCGACATCCGGGTTGAAGGGCTGCAACGGGTTTCTGCAGGCTCTGTGTTTGCCGCGTTGCCTGTGCGTATCGGCGATTTCATGGACACGCTCGAAATTCAAGGCGCTTCTCGAGCACTGTTTGCCACCGGTTACTTTGCCGATATCGAAATTGGTCGCGACGAGGGCGTATTAGTTATCACCGTAAAAGAGCGACCGGCCATCAGTGAAATTGTTCTGACGGGTAATAAGGCCATTAAAACCGAAGACCTGATGAAGGGTTTGCGGGAGAATGGTTTGTCGGAAGGACAAATATTTAAGCGGGTAACGCTCGAAGGTCTGGGGCAGGAGCTGCAGCGGCAGTACGTTGCCCAAGGACGCTATAGCGCCAGTGTCAAAACTGAAGTGATTGACCTGCCGCGCAACCAGGTAAAACTTCAAATCACCATCGATGAGGGCAAGGTTGCCGCCATTGAGCATATTAACTTGGTGGGTAATACGGCTTTCAGCGATGAAGAATTGCTGGAGCTGTTTGAGCTAAAAACCACTGGCTGGTTAAGCTGGATTACCAGTGATAACAAATATGCGCGGGAAAAACTCACGGGCGATATCGAGCGGCTTGAGTCCCACTACATGGATCGCGGCTACCTTAATTTTAGAATGCCATCCACACAGGTGTCCGTAAGCCCGGACAAAGAGTCGGTTTATATCACCGTGAACATTTCCGAGGGGGATGTGTTTAAGGTGGGTAAGGTAGAACTCGCGGGCGACCCGATTTTGCCGGAGGATTACATTCGTCGATTGGTGCTGGTGCGCGAGGGACAAACGTTCTCCCAAGTGCTGATGACAACAACCTCAGATTACATTACCAAGCGCCTGGGTAACGAGGGTTACACCTTTGCCGAGGTCAAGGGCATCCCCGAACTTAACAAAGAAACGGGTTTGGTTGACATCACCTTTTTTATCGATCCGGGCAAGCGCGCCTATGTGCGCCGCGTCGAGTTCCGCGGCAATACTAAAACCAAAGATGAAGTCTTGCGTCGGGAAATGCGCCAAATGGAAAGTGCCTCAGCGGCGTCGATTTCCATTGAGAACTCCAAGGTGCGTTTGGAGCGACTGGGCTATTTCAAAGAGGTCAGAGTCGACACTAAAGAAGTGCCTGGCACGTCAGATTTAGTGGATGTTGAGTACACCGTAGAAGAGCAACCCTCTGGCTCCATAGGCGCCAGCGTGGGCTATGCCCAGGGTACCGGTTTGGTGCTGGGTGCAAATATTCAACAAAATAACTGGTTTGGTACGGGTAAGCGCGTGGGCTTTTCCATCAATACCAGTAAATACCAGCAGGTTTACAGCTTTAACTACATGGACCCCTACTTCACCGTCGATGGTGTGAGTCGCGGTTTTAACGTCTTCTATCGCGCCACCGATTTTAGTCAGATAAACGTAGCCAGTTATTCGACCAATACCTACGGCGCTAATTTAAATTTTGGCTACCCTATTTCGGAAGTCGAGCGCATTGGTTTTGGTATTGGCTACACCAATATGTTTATTAAAACCGGTAGCTCGGCAGTACAGGAAATTAAGCGCAGCCCCAATTTGTACGAGGGTCTAGAGCCGCGCTACATTACGCAATCAGATTTAGTCACGCTGGACGCGGCTATTAAAGCGGCTAACGATAATCCCATTCCCGGCGGTGCGCCGGCCTTGGTGGATTTTGCCAATCCGGTCGAGGACGTTATCCACACACTTAACAATCCCGACGGCTTTATCGACGCCAACGGCGATCGCTTTGACAGTTTCCCGTTTACCCTGTCCTGGGCAAAATCTACACTTAATCGCGGCCAATTGGCCACTCGGGGTTCAGCGCACAATCTGTCGCTAGAATTTTCCGTGCCCGGCAGCGATATGGAATTTTATAAGCTGCGTTACTCTGGTCAGTATTTTCAGCCCATTTACGGCGACTTTACCCTGCGCTTTCGGGGCGATCTCGGCTATGCCAACTCCTACGGCAAAACCAGTGTGCTGCCTTTCTTCGAGCACTTCTACGCCGGTGGTTTTGGCTCGGTGCGCGGTTTTAAACGCAATACCCTGGGCCCGCGCAGTACCCCTGCTGCGAATTACATGGTGGAGCCCATTTCCGCGCAGGATACCGATGGCGACGGCAAGTACGACACCGTCGAGAACGGCTACGTGCTGTGCGAAAACCCCACGGATATCGTCTATAAAAGCGGCGCAACGGTTTGCGTACAAGATAAGCTAATGGCGCAGGTGATCGGTCGCGATGACTTGCCCTTTGGTGGTAACGTGCTGATTGAAGGCAGTGTTGAATTGCTGTTCCCATTACCCTTCATTAAGGATCAGCGGATGCTGCAAACCGCGTTTTTTGTGGATACGGGCAATGTGTTCAATACCGAGTGCGGCTTCTATCAACAAAACTGCTTCGACGTGGATTTAAGTCGCCTGTCGGCATCCTATGGTATCGGCCTGACTTGGATTAGCGGCTTTGGCCCCTTGACCTTCAGCCTCTCGCGGCCGTTCCAATATAACCCAGAAGATGATCGCGAAACCTTCCAGTTTTCGCTGGGTACCGCCTTCTGATATCGCATAACTTAGCGCCGCATTCTGGTGTGGCACACAATGAGCACTACGGAGAATAATCGTGTCTAAATTGCAATCAATTTTACTGTTAACCATCACCCTCATGGCGGCACCAATGGCCATGGCCGCCGCTGATAAAGTGGTCGTATTCGATTTACAGTCGGCCATTTTGAATACCGATATGGCCAAAAAGCGCATGCAGGAAATGCAGGCCAATAGCGAGTTTGCTTCCATGCAGGCTAAGTTTGAGTCGCTGCGCGCCGACCTGCAGAAAATGGCCAAAGAAGCCGAAAAAAATGGCGTTACCTGGAACCAAGAGCAGGCAGCAGAGCACCGCAAAAAGATGGAGTATGCGCGCGCTGATTTAGAGCTGGTGGTTAAAAAATTGCAAGCTGAGCGCAACGCGACTGCTCAACGGGTTATGGAAGAGTTAAACCCCAAGGCGCAGGTGGCTTTAAAGGAAGTGATTAGTGCCGAGGGCATCGGTATCGTGTTGAGCACGCAAACGGCTTACTACGCCGAGCCATCTCTGGATATCACTGCTAAAGTGACCGAGAAACTCAACAAAGCCAAATAAGGTGATGTAACGGGGTTTGCGTAGCCCCCTACGTTTAAAGGCGATGCCAGTATTGGGTCGCCTTTTCGGCCTTTTATGGGGCGGAGCGACTGCCCTCTGTACGCTGAAATAAGATGCGCTAGAGAACAATTGGGGGCGACAATGGCAACTCACTATACGCTTGCCGAGCTGGCACAGACCGTCGACGCGGCCTTTGAAGGCGACGCCGACTACACGGTGACGGGCCTCGCCACATTGCAGCGCGCTTCGGCGCAGGACCTCAGTTTTCTGGCCAATGCGCACTACGCCAAATACCTGAGTTCTACCCGCGCCGGCATCCTCGTTATTCACCCCGACATGGCGTCTCAGTTTTCGGGGAATAAGCTCCTTCATTCAGACCCCTACCGGTGTTATGCCCAAATTACCGCGCTGTTCGCCCCTGCGCCGACGGGCGCGACGGGGGTGCACCCTACCGCCGTGGTGGCCAGTGACGCCGTCATTGATCCAACGGCGACCATTGGGCCCCGCGCAGTGATCGAGGCGGGCGCCCGTATCGAGGCTCAGGCTATCGTGGGCGCCGCAACGGTGGTTGGCCCCGGCTCTGTGGTGGGGCCGCGCACCCGTTTGGCTGCCAATGTGACGCTGTACGGGCAGGTAACGCTCGGTGCCGATTGCATTGTGCACGGCGGGGCCGTCATTGGTGCGGATGGGTTTGGCTTTGCCCCCAGTGGCGAGGGTTGGGTGAAAGTCCATCAGCTGGGCGGTGTGCGCATCGGTAATAAGGTAGAGATTGGCGCAAATACCTGTATCGACTGTGGTGCACTCGACGATACCATTATCGGCGACGACGTTAAGTTGGACAATTTGATTCAGATTGGCCACAACGTGGTCATTGGCGATCACACCGCTATTGCCGCCCATACCGCGGTGGCGGGCTCGACCCAGATTGGGCAGCGCTGCACGATTGCCGGCTGTGTGGCGGTGACTGGGCACATTACCATCGCCGACGGTGTCCACGTATCGGGAGCAACGGTGGTGACCAAGTCGATTGTCGAACCCAATAGCTCATGGTCTTCCGGAACGCCGATGCTGGCCACCGGCGAGTGGCGTCGCCAGGCGGCTCGGTTTGGTCAGTTGGATAAGCTCTCTAAGCGCGTACGCGATTTAGAGAAACGGTCATAATGTTTACGCCCGTCGAGCAATCACAGGCGCGACACCCATCCGGCGCAATTGGCGCGCTGCGATGACTTAAGGAATGATTATGATGGACATCAGTGAAATTAAAGAATATTTGCCCCATCGCTACCCGTTTTTATTGGTGGATAGGGTCTTGGAGTTGGTGGAAGGCGAGCATATTGTTGCCATCAAAAACGTATCGGCCAACGAAGATGTGTTTAACGGCCATTTTCCTCAGGCGCCTATATTTCCCGGCGTGATGATTATCGAAGCGCTGGCGCAGGCCTCGGGTATTCTGGGCTTTAAAACACTGGATAAACGACCGGCCGACGGCTCTATTTACTTGTTTGCCGGTATCGACGATGTTCGCTTTAAACGTCAGGTGGTGCCTGGCGATCAATTGCGATTGGAGTCTCGGGTGGTGTCTGCAAAACGCGGTATTTGGAAGTTCGAGTGCAAGGCCACCGTGGATGGTCAGCTGGCAGCCTCGGCCACCATCTTGTGCGCAGATCGACAGGTATAGCCGGTCAGTAGTGCCTATAATTGCCGGGGGCGAAGCGGTTAAAGCGAATGTCTGGTTCGCTCACTAATGTCTTGCAGGCTGGCGGCCACAGTGAAAGCTGGCAACCGGGCCCTTAATTGCACTTGAACCCAATGATATAAACCCAAAGGTATTTCGATTGATCGATCCCAAAGCCATAGTAGACCCACGCGCCACGCTGGCACCTGATGTGCAGGTGGGGCCTTTTACGGTTATCGGGCCCGATGTAGAAATAGATAGCGGCTGCATTATTGAATCGCACGCCGTTTTGAAGGGGCCCACAAAGATTGGCAAAAATAATCATATTTTTCAATTTGCCTCAGTGGGTGAAGCGACTCCCGATTTGAAGTACAAGGGTGAGCCCACCCGTTTGGTGATTGGCGATCACAATGTTATTCGCGAAGGGGTGACGCTACACCGCGGCACAGTGCAAGATCGATCTGAAACCACCATTGGCAGCCATAATTTGTTAATGGCTTATGTGCACGTAGGGCACGACAGCATCGTGGGTAATCACTGCGTGTTGGTTAATAATGCTGCCCTGGCGGGCCATGTGCACATTGGCGACTGGGCTATTTTGGGGGGCTTTACGCTAGTGCATCAATTTTGCAAAATTGGCGCCCATGCGTTTACTGCCATGGGTTCAGCTATCGGAAAAGATGTGCCGGCCTATGTAACGGTATCTGGCAATCCGGCAGAAGCGAAAAGTATTAACACGGAAGGTTTGCGCCGACGCGGTTTTACCAAAGAGCAGCTGGCCTTGCTCAGCAAGGCGTTTAAACTGATTTATCGCAGGGGCTTGCGCCTGGAAGAAGCCTTGAGCAGCCTTGAGGCGCTCGCAAGCAACGAACCCGCGCTCACGGTTTTAATCGATTCACTGCGCAGCTCTGAGCGGGGCATTGTGCGCTGAGCAGCCCATCATGATCCATCCCACCGCTATTATTGACCCCACTGCAAAGATTGCCGCAGGCGTTGCCATTGGGCCTTATACAATTATTGGTCCAAACGTAGAGATTGGCGAGGGAACGCGCATTAGCGCCCATGTCACCATTAATGGCCCGGTCGCGATTGGCCGCGACAATCGGATATTTCAGTATGCCTCGCTGGGCGAGGAGCCGCAGGATTTAAGTTACGCCGGCGAACCCACGCGGCTGGAAATTGGCGATCGCAATACCGTGCGCGAATATGTATCGATGAATCGCGGTACGCCCAAAGGCGGCGGCATTACCCGCGTGGGCAGCGACAATTTGTTTATGGCTTACACCCATGTGGGCCACGACAGTCGCGTGGGCCATAAAAATGTGTTTGCAAATTCTGCGTCGCTGGCTGGCCATGTAACCGTGGGCGATCAATGTATTTTGGGCGGGTTTTCACTCGTGCATCAATTCACTCAAATTGGCTCGCATGCGTTTACCAGTATGGGAGCCGCCATTAATCGCGACGTCCCGCCTTTTGTCATTGTATCGGGCAATTACGCGCGCTCGTTTGGCATCAATAAAGTGGGCCTCAAGCGCAAAGGATTCAGTGCAGAAACCATTGCGGCGATCACGCTGGCCTATAAATTATTGGTGCGCCAGCGGCTGTCGCCGGCGCAGGCACATGAGCGGCTGGCGCCGCTGGCAGCGGAATTTGAAGCGGTCGGCCAGTTTATCGCCTTTGTGGAAGCAAGCCAGCGCGGTATCGTTAAATAATGCAGCAATCCCGCCCGGAATTTTCGCTTGCACTGCTGCACCCGCGCTTTTGGTTGCTGTGGTTGGCATTGGCACTATGCGCAATGCTGGCGCGTTTGCCGTTCGCTTGGCAATTGGGGTTGGGACGGGGTGTTGGCCGGCTGCTGTACCGCTTTGCAAGTCAGCGGCGCCATGTGGCCGAAGTCAATTTGAGCCTGTGTTTTCCTGAAATGTCCGACACTGAGCGACAGTCTCTCCTGCGCGCCAATATGTTGGCCATGGGGATAGGCTTTATGGAGCAAAATATCGGTTGGTTTATGCCAAGGCGGCGTCTGGAGCGGCTGATCCAGGTCGCGGGTCTGGAACATATAGCCGCGCTTGGCCAGCAGGGCGCCATTGTGGTTACGCGCCACACCAGCAGTGTGCAATTAGCCGTTGTGGCGGCCACGCTCTATCACCCGTTTGCGGGAATGTATCGGCGCCATAAAAATCCCGTCATGGACTATGTACAGCGCCGCTGCCGCGAGCGAATGGATACGGCCTGCGAGGCCTTCGAACGCAAGGAAGTCAGAACCATGTTGCGTTTTTTGCGTCGGGGTTCCAAGGTTATTTATGCGCCGGATCAGGATTACGGGATCAAGCAAGGCGTGTGGGCAACGTTTTTTGGCGTGCCGGCGGCGACGGTCACGGCCACTTCGCGTTTTTCCAAGTTGGGTAAGGCGCGGGTGCTGATGATGGATTTTGTTCGTCTTCCGGGCAGCCAGGGTTACCGGCTGGCGTTTTCGCCCCCGCTAGACAATTTTCCAAGCGAGAGCGAGCTGGAGGATGTGCAGCACATCAACCACTTAATCGAGGCTCAAATCCGTCAGTCGCCCGAGCAGTATCTGTGGGTGCACCGCCGCTTTAAAACCCGCCCGGCAGGTGAGCCCAGGCCCTATTAGTCAGCTACCTGAGCCGCTGTTAGTTCGCGTGTGAGCGATAACAGGGTTGCTTAGAGGGGCAGGGCGGTGGTGTATTTCATGCTCTCCATGGCAAAACTCGAACTCACGTCCGCCAGCCGCACCTTGCTCACCAGCTGTTTATAGAATCGGTCGTAGGCTTTGATATCCGACACCACCACGCGCAGCAAATAATCAACGTCACCGCTCATGCGGTAGGCCTCCATCACCTCAGGCAGCGATTGCAGGGCCTCGGCAAAATCATTGAGCCACTCGTCGTTGTGCTGATCGGTGCGAATGAATACAAACACATCAACCCCCAGGTTCAAGCGCTCGCGCGAGAGCAGTGCCACCCGCTGTTGTATAAAGCCCTGCGCTTCCAGTTGCTGAATTCGCCGCCAGCAAGGGCTGGTGGTTAAATTCACTCGTTCGGCGATGGTTTGGACGGCCAGGGTGGCGTCTTTCTGCAATAGGGCCAGAATCTGCTTATCGATGGAATCTAGCATAATTTGCTCGGTAAAATTAAATATGTAGAAAATTATACCGATATTACTCTATATATTGGTAAAAGTTAAAAAGTACACGCGGGCTTTAAGGCATAGACTTTGTGCTAATACTTTGTTTTGGAGCCTACGCCATGCCAGCCGCCGTTCAGCCCTCGTCTTTCGAATCCGACAATGCCTTTTGGGCGGCGCTCCGCGCGGGCGTCGTCAACCCTGCGCAGGAGCCTTTTCTCTACGCGGATTGGACCGCGAGCGGGCGCCTCTACCGCCCCATCGAAACGCGTTTGAGCGAGGAGATCGGCGCTTACATGGCCAATACCCACACGGAAGACAGCCTCAGTGGCCGCTTCATGACTCACTGGCTACATGAGGCCGAAGAGCGAATTAAGGCGCACGTCAACGCCGCGCCGACGGATGTCCTAATTTCCACCGGCAGCGGCATGACCGGTGCCCTGGGTAAATTAATTCGCATGCTGGGCTGGTGGGCACACGAGCGCCACAAGCCGGCTGTAAGGGCAGCACAACGCGCCGCCGGCGAGCTGCGTCCGCTGGTGTACATTAGCCACCGCGAGCACCACAGTAATCACACCATGTGGTTGGAGAGTCTGGCAGAGGTGCGCATGATCCCAGCTTTGGCAGGCGACAACATCGACCTGCGCTGGCTCGCCCAGGATCTGGCACGCGAGGCGCCCGGTCGCGTGAAGCTGGCTTCGGTCACCGCCGCCAGTAACGTGACTGGCGTGCGTACACCCTACCGCGAAATAGCGGGGCTAATGCACGATCACGGTGGACTGTGCTTTGTCGATTTTGCCGCCTCAGCGCCCTACGACGCCATTGATATGCACCCCAATGAGCGCGAGTCGTTAGACGCGTTATTCTTTTCGCCCCACAAGTTTTTAGGCGGCCCCGGAAGCCAGGGCGTACTGATTTTTTCCAGTAAGCTTTACTGCAACCGGGTGCCGGAGCAGCCCGGCGGTGGTACCGTCGTGTGGACCAATCCCTGGGGAGAGCATCGCTTTATTAACGATATTGCTCAGCGCGAAAACGGCGGCACCCCTGGCATTTTGCAAACCTTGAAAACGGCCCTAGCTATTCAGTTGAAGGAGGCTATGGGTGTCGACCGCATTCATCGCAGTGAGGCTGCACTCAATGCACAGTTTTTTGCACGTCTGGAAACCATTCCTGGGGTGCGCATATTGGCGCCGCAGCATCGCAATCGATTGAGTATTTTTTCCATCGTGTTTGAGCGGGTGCACTACAAGTTAGCAGTGCAACTGCTCAGCGATCACTTCGGTGTTCAGGCGCGCGGTGGATGCGCCTGCGCAGGTACCTACGGCCACATACTGCTCGGCATCGATCGCTGTGCCTCTAAATCTATCACCGATCAACTGGATAAGAATGGCGAAGCCGATAAACCCGGCTGGGTTCGCATCAGCTTTCACCCGAGTATGACAGCCGCAGATGTCGACGCCATTGCCGACGCCGTCGCTGCTGTTGCAGAGATGGGACCCGCACAGTTGCGTCCTAGCCGAGCGCAGGGCGCAGATATTTGGGGAGCGTTGGTCTGAATGCGACGCGAGCGCGCATTGTTTTAGGTGCCATAACGCGTGACCCAGTGAGCAGTAAGCAGTAAGCGCATATTGGTCCAGCAAGTAACGGTGCAATAGCCAAAGTCTATGTTTTTAATAGCTAGCCCACTGTGGCGATTGTGCGACGGTTTTAGCGTGACTATTGATCAGACAGGCAATTAATGGCGACGCAAAGCAGTGACTGGCGTCACCAATTGCGCGCTTTGTGCGGTGGTCTCTGTGGTGTATCGAGCGGCGTCATGCTAGCCTTTCACTCGCGCCAGTATAGAGGCCGCGACTTGTTCATTCGCACGCAATACTAACTATTTGGCGGGCAATGAAATGCGAACATTGGCAGTAAGTGTTTGCTATTTAACAATAATAAAACGTCATTAAAAAAACGTTATTCGCAATATCGCGCCCAGGTTCGCTGCGTGCTAAGGCACTCGAAACCCAGGAATGCGTCGCTTGAAGTTAATCTAAACGAAGGTGCAAAGCCGGGATTAACTTAATTACAAATAGCTTAAGGAATGGAGCTAACGCAGTTTTGTAATTTCAATCACGTTACCCGCAGTGGCTGGATACCCCTCAATGGGTGGTGGTTCGCGCGCGGGTAATTGACTTGCGGAAAATATTATAATGAAAAATTCTTGTTTTTTTCTTGTTGGCAGCTTGCTGTGTTTTCTAAGCTGCGCATCAGCTACCTGGGCCTACCCAGCCGCACCTGTTGCGGTAACGGCATCTGCGCACGACGGTAATTTACCTAACAATACAATTGACGGCGACCTGGCTACCCGTTGGTCGGCAAACGGTAGTGGTCAATGGATTCAGTTCGACCTTGGCCAAATACTACAAATCACAGGCTTAGATGTGGCCTTTTACAAGGGCGATCAGCGGCTGGCGTCCCTGGATGTGCTTGTGTCGGTGGACGACGCTCATTGGGTATCGTTGTTTAGCGGGAACCAGCCCACCAGTACGCTCGCGCTGCAGCCGGTGCCGATCACAAGCGCTCAAGGACGCTACCTCCGCATAGTTGGCAATGGTAATACCGCTAATAGCTGGAACAGTTTAACCGAGGTGCAAATTGATGTGGCTGCATTGCCGGACGACAGTAGTGGCGGCGAGATCTCAGTGTCTGCCAGTTCCGACGATGGCAATAGCCCGGGCAATGTGTTGGACGGCGATCTTTCAACGCGCTGGTCAGCTCAGGGGGTGGGCGAGTGGCTCACGTTGGATTTGGTCGCAGTTACAACGGTGGGCAGTATCGAAATAGCGTTTTTTAAAGGCGATCAACGCCATGCGTATTTCGACGTGCAACTAAGCAGCGATGGCACCTCCTGGCAGACGGCTCTCTCAAGCGCCACGAGTTCGGGTGTGCAAACACAACGTGAGACCTTTGCTTTGCCAACCAGCAGTGCGCGCTATGTGCGCTACCTGGGTGCTGGCAATAGTGCAAATAACTGGAATTCCATAACTGAATTTCGCGTATTGGCCGAGGGTGGTTCTGACGGTGGCTCAGGCGGCGGTTCTGACGGTGGTTCTGACGGCGGTGCGGGGGGCGGCACTGGCAATACCCACAACGCGACGCCGAATAATCTCAATGCTGTGCTTGCCGAGGTTGCCGCCGGCGATACCGTAATTGTGACAGGCTCGGGCAGCCTGTCGCTGTCGGGTTGGGATTTCAGTGCGCCGGTTGTCATTCGCGCGCCAACTATCGGCGCAACGCAGCTTGAAAACGCCACAGTTAAAAACAGCCGTAACCTTGTGCTGGAAGGCTTCGTGTTTGGGCCATCAAATCAAAGTACCCTGTTAAAAATTGAAAACAGTACCAATATCCAGGTGCTGCGAAATACATTTGATCACCAAGATGTGACCATCAACCAAACCGCCATAGTGACGTCGCGTGCCAGCGAGCATATTGCGATTGGTTACAATATTTTCAAGAACAAAAACCTTGGCCAGGTAAACGGATCGAAAATTACCGGCAGCTTTATCAAAACGCAGTTCGATGATCCACTCATGACTAAACATCTGCATGTGTATCGCAACCACTTTAAGCTCATCGCGCCCTACCTTGTTAACGGTGTTCCGGCCGGTGATTCGGATCGTGAAGCCATTGCCATGGGTATTGCCGACTCACAGGACGTGGTGACAAACAATCTTGTGGAATACAATTTATTTGAAAACTGTGATGGCGAAAACGAAATCATCACGGTGAAGACGTCAAATAATATCTTTCGGCACAATACCTTCAAAAACTCCATGGGTTCGCTCTCTTTCCGATTGGGCTCGAACAACGAAGCTTATGGTAACTATTTTTACGGCGAAGGAGCGGGCGCCACAGTTACCGACGACAATTACCAAACGGGCGGCATACGTGTTTACGGCAGTGGCCATAAAATTTACGATAATTTTATGCGTGGGTTGACCGGCGTGAGCTGGCGTCGACCTATTCTGGTGGATTCTGGCGATACCTCTGACAGCAGTAATAACGACAGCCATGAGGTCTCCACGGCCGTTGAAGTCTATGGTAACCGCATAGTGAATAGTGTAGGCGGTATTCACATTGGCAGCGACAATTACAGCAAGCAGCCCACGGGTATTCGGGTATCGGACAACCTGGTGAGTGGCGCCAGCGGTATTTTATTTCACAATTACGCCAATCAGCCCAGCAACCAGTGGTCTGCCAACCAGGTCTATGCCTCAGGCGCTGCCACAGCCGTGGCAGGGGGAAGTTTAAGTGCTTCGGAGGTGTTAATTCTCAATGAGGCGCCTGCCATAACGCCACCTCAGCCACTAACCTCAGCGGATGTTGGCCCTCTGGCGCCTTAGCTGCGGAAGCTGAGCGCGATACGGCTGTTGGTTAACAGGCCGGTTGCCATGGCGCGCGCAGCACGCTTGAGTAAAAAAGGCTGCAGCTCGAGAGACACGGTGTATTGGTCGCTCGGGCTGTCGTTCAAACCGCGAACCCTGCGCCTAGCGTGGAGGGCGCAAGTTTGTACCGCGTGTGGCGCGCCGAGCCCTCTCGTCCTGAAGGCGAATTACGCCACTCGCCCTTCAATCATATCCAATGCCAGTTGGGCTACGTTGGCTGAACCGCCTTCCTTGCCCAGCTTGCCGCGTACTTTGTTAAGCTCGCTAATCATTGTTTGGCGATAAGCTTGGTCGTCTAGCAGCTTGTGCGTTTCGGCGGCTATTTTTGCAGGCTGCGCGTCGCCCTGAATGAATTCTTGTACAATGCGTTTTTCTGCAACGATATTTTCCAGGCCAATATCCTTGATTTTGACCATGCGCTTCAAAATCCAGTAGGACAGGGGCGCCACTTTGTACACGATGGTATTGGGAATTCCCATGAGTGCAATTTCAAGGGTGGCGGTACCCGAGGCGGTCATAATGGCGTCGCACACTTGCATGACGTTATAGGAGCGGTCGCGAATGGCGCGCACCTGTAGCGAGGGGTTTTGTGCTAACAGGTCCTGTATGTCCGTCAACTGAATGGTGCTGGCCAGCGGCAATATAAATTGGGCGTCGGGTTTTTGCTTCCGCAGTTGTTGCGCACTGGCTAGCAGTATCGGCAATACCCTTGCCACTTCACTTTTGCGCGAGCCGGGAAAGAGCCCCACTATGGGTAGGTCAGCATTCAACTGGTAGCGCTGGTAACATTCTTCTGGCGATCGGTTGGGGGCTACTTCGTCCACTAGCGGGTGGCCCACAAAGGTACAGGGCACGCCAGCCTGCTCGTAAAACGCTTCTTCAAAGGGAAATAGCACCGCCATGTGATCAATTTTTTTAGCCATGGTGTGTACGCGGTGTGGGCGCCAAGCCCACACTTGCGGGCTGATATAAAACAGCACCTTAATGCCCATGGCCTTGGCTTTTTCCGCCAGCCTAAAGTTGAATTCCTGGTAGTCGACCAAGATTAATAAATCCGGTGGGCTGGCGCGCAAGGCGTCCACTAGCTGGTTCAGCGCCCGCTTGATTTTGCCGTAGTGCTTCACCACTTCCCACAAGCCAACCACGGCGATCTCGGCGCAGTCCACGAGCAGCTCGCAGCCAGCCTCGCGCATTTGATCGGAACCCATTCCCTTAAACCGGGTGTCGGGTGCCAGCTTGCGCAGTGCCTTAATCAAGTTGGCTGCGTGTAAATCGCCGGAGGCTTCGCCGGCGCTGATCATGACGGTGTAGGCGTGGCTCATAGGGCGGATTTAATCACAGAGGCGATGCGCTGAATCTTGTCTTCGGTCAACTCTGGGTATACAGGCAGCGCGAAGCAGTGTTGCATTACCGACTCGGTCACCGGCAAGGACACATTTTTACAATCTTCGGCAAACACTTCTTGTTTGTGCAGTGGCACTGGGTAGTAGATTGCGCAGGCAATATCTTGCGCCCGCAGCGCTTGCAGAATTTTGTCGCGGTCGGGGTGCAAGCAGCAATACTGGTGAAAAACATGTTTGCCTACACCGTCTTGTGCGGGGGTTTTAACGTCGGTATCAGCCAGGTATTTACGGTATAAACTGTCTACGCGACGGCGGTTGTCGTTGAACTCGTCGATGAGGGGTAGTTTGGCTCGCAATACCACGGCTTGTAATTCGTCCAGGCGAGAGGTGTAGCCCACCAAACTGTGGTGATATTGCACTTTGCTGCCGTGGTTGCGGTATTGTCGAACCAGCGCGGCAAGTTCGTCCGAGTCGGTGGATACCAGTCCGCCGTCGCCATAGCAACCCAAGTTTTTGGACGGGAAAAAGCTGAACGCGCCCAAATCGCCAAAACTGCCGGTTTGCCGGTTATCGATGTGCGCGCCAAAGGACTGCGCGCAGTCCTCTACAATGTGTAATTTATGTGCATCGCACAGCGCTTTCAAGGCGGGCATATCCACCGGCTGGCCAAACAGGTGCACGGGAATCACTGCGCGTGTTTTGTCGGTGATGGCCTTGCTGACTTCGGCTAAATCGATATTAAAGGTATCTGGATTGATATCGACGAAGACCGGCGTGGCGCCCACGTATTTAATTGCTTCGGCCGTGGCGATAAAGGTAAAGGGCGTGGTGATGACCTCGTCGCCCGGTTTAATGCCTAAGGCCAGCAGCGCCAGGTGTAAGGCATCGGTACCTGAACCTACGCCAATGGCGTGTTTGACGCCCAGGTAGGCGGCCGCTTCTTTTTCAAAGGCCTGCACGTTGGGGCCCAGAATGAAGGCCGCAGTTTCCATCGCCTCGCGCATGCCAGCGTCAATCTGATCCTTCAGGCGGTGGTATTGTTCGGTTAAATCAACCATTGGAATTTTCATGGCAGTGTCTCGGTATTCGGTTTAATAAATAGGAAGGGCAGGTTCTAGTGGTCGTGCATTAAGCGCGAAATTTCCTGCGCGGTTGCCAGTGCCCGACGGCCGTCCTCACCGCTGACCTGCGTCGGTTTGCCGTGCTGAATGCTGTCTAAAAACGCGATTATTTCTACTTTCAATGCATCGTTATTGTCGAACAGGCTCTCTTCACTTTCGATTTCGGGAATGCCGGGGAACATCTCCTTCTCGCCTTTGCTGTACAGTTTCAGGGCACGATTTTGAAAGTCGATGGTGATGCAGGAGTCGGCTTGAAAGATGCGCATCTTGCGCTCGGTTTTAAGGCTTACCCGACTGGCGGTGACATTGGCCACACAGCCGTTTTCAAATTCAATACGGGCGTTGGCAATATCGGTGGAGCCGGTCAGCACACGGGTGCCAGAGGCGGCAATGTGCTTCACTGGCACGCCCACAATATTCTGGATAATGTCGATATCGTGGATCATTAAATCCAGCACCACATTGACGTCATTGGCGCGCGGGTTAAAGGGCGCAAGCCTGTGTGATTCGATAAACTTCGGCTGCCCCAAGCGATCGCCCAGAGCCAATAGCGCGGCGTTAAAGCGCTCCAAATGCCCCACCTGTATCAGCAGACCGCGCGCCTTGGCCAGCGCAATCAACTCGTCGGCCTCGGCCACCGTGACGGTAATGGGCTTTTCAATGAGTACGTGAATGCCGTTTTCCAGGCAGTCTTTGGCGATTTGGTAGTGATACACCGTGGGTGCGGCAATGCTAACCGCATCGACGCGGCCGAACAGGGCGCGGTAGTCGGTGAGCGCCTCGCAGCCGTGTTCGGCGGCAATGACCTTGCCGTTGTCGGGGTTGGCATCTACCACGGCCACCAGGTTGCTGTTGGGCAGACTGGCGTATTTCTGGGCGTGGAATTTTCCCAGGTAGCCAACGCCAATGACGGCGGTATTGAGCTTGTTCATGCGCGCGAGGGCCTCTGTGCGATGCTAGCGTAACAGGGGCGCTATTGTAGCCCAAGGTTTGGGCAAATGCTTGGCGCCGGTGGTATCATCGGCCTCCATTTCGCGACACCTTTTGGTTAAATAATGAGCAAAGCAAAGCTGGAGCCCTTTATCAGCAGCTACTGTGGCACCCTGGGTGCAGGGGTAGACGAAGTTGGGCGCGGTCCACTGGCGGGCGACGTTGTGGCCGCTGCGGTCATTTTGGACCCCTCGGCCCCCATTGAAGGGCTGGCAGACTCTAAAAAATTAACCGAGAAAAAGCGCGAGCAGTTGTTTGTGGAAATTCAATCCAAGGCGCTGGCCTATTGCATCGCCCGGGCTACGGTGGCGGAAATCGATCGCCTGAATATACTGCAGGCCAGCTTGCTGGCTATGGCTCGGGCGGTAGAAGGCCTGACTACACAGCCAGAGCACGTGTGGGTGGATGGCAATAAAATTCCCAAGTGGCGCTACCCGGCCGAGGCCGTGGTTAAGGGCGACAGCCGAGTGGCGGCCATCAGCGCCGCCTCCATCCTGGCTAAGGTGACCCGCGATCGCGAATTGGTGGCCCTGCACGAGGCCTATCCCGATTACGGTTTTGCCGATCACAAGGGCTACCCCACCGCAGTGCATCTGGCCGCGCTGGAAAAATTCGGCGTGACGCCACACCATCGGCAATCCTTCGGGCCGGTTAAAAAGCAACTTGAACAATTGGATTTGTTTTAAGCATGAATGCGTCTTTTGTACACCTGCGCCTGCATACGGAATTTTCCCTGTCCGACTCTGTGGTGCGCATCGGCGGCTTGATTGGCCGCTTGAAAGAGTTGGGCATGCCCGCCTGCGCCATCACCGATCAAACGAATTTTTACGGGCTGATCAAGTTTTACAGCAAGTGTGAAGGCGCGGGCATTAAGCCCATTGTGGGCGCCGATTTTCACCTGGCCGACGAGGAGGGTAACACCACGCTGCTGACGCTGCTGGCTATGAATGGGGCCGGCTACAAAAATATCACGGAACTGATATCCAAGGCCTGGCAGCACGGTCAGCACCACGGCGTGGCTAAAATTCAACGCGCCTGGGTGAGCGAGCACGCCGAGGGCGTCATCGCGCTGTCGGGTGGACGGCTGGGCGATGTGGGCAAAGCACTACTCGGTGGTCGCGCGGCACAGGCGACGGAATTGCTACAGGCTTGGCAGCGGGATTTCCCCAATCGTTTTTACCTGGAGCTAAGCCGCACCGGGCGCGAAAACGAAGAGGATTACCTGCACGCGGCAGTGGCGCTGGCCAGTCAGTTTCAATGTCCGGTGGTGGCCACCAACGACGTGCGCTTTTTGCACAGCGATGAATTTGAAGTGCACGAAGCCCGGGTGTGTATTGGCGAGGGTCGGGCGCTTGACGACCCGCGGCGCGAGCGCCGCTACAGCGAGCAGCAATACCTGCGCACGGCCGAAGAAATGGCCGAGCTTTTTGCCGATATTCCCGAAGCGCTCGCAAACACGGTTGAAATTGCCAAGCGCTGTACGGTGGATATTCAATTGGGCACCTACTTTCTGCCCGATTACCCCATTCCCGAGGATTTTGATCAAGGCGAGATCTTTAACATCTATTCGCGCGAGTTTATGCGCAGCGAAGCGGCCAATGCCATGGCCGAAAAATGGGCCGGCAAAGAGGGTACCCCCGAGTACGACGAGGCCCTGCGGGTTAATTTTTTCTTCCAGAAAATTACTTACGAAGGCCTGGAGTGGCGACTGGTCAGAATTTTGGATAAAAACGATCCAGAGTACGCCAGCAAGCGCCAGCTGTTTGTGGACCGGCTTAAATTTGAGCTGGATATCATCATGCAGATGGGCTTCCCCGGTTATTTTCTAATCGTGATGGACTTTATTCAGTGGGCCAAAGACAACGGCATTCCCGTGGGGCCGGGGCGGGGTTCGGGCGCCGGCTCGCTGGTGGCTTACGCGCAAAAGATTACCGATTTGGACCCGCTCGAATACGATTTGCTGTTCGAGCGATTCCTGAATCCGGAACGGGTGTCCATGCCCGATTTCGACGTCGATTTCTGTATGGAAAATCGCGACAAGGTCATCAGTTACGTGGCCGATAAATACGGGCGCGATGCGGTGAGCCAAATTATCACCTTCGGCACCATGGCCGCGAAAGCGGTGGTGCGCGACGTGGCGCGGGTGCTGGGCAAGAGTTACGGCCTGGCCGACAAGCTGTCTAAAATGATTCCGCCCACGCCCGGCATGACGCTAAAACAAGCACTGGAAGAAGAGCCCATACTGACCGAGTTTTTGGCCGCCGATGCCGAAGCTCAGGAAATCTGGGAGATGGCGGTTAAACTTGAAGGTTTGACTCGCAACGTAGGCAAGCACGCCGGGGGCGTGGTAATCGCACCCACCAAATTGACAGATTTTGCGCCGCTCTATTGCGACGAGGAGGGCGGCGGGCTCGTCACCCAGTTCGATAAAAACGATGTGGAATCGGCCGGCCTGGTGAAGTTTGACTTCCTAGGGCTGCGCACGCTGACGATCATCGACTGGGCGGTGAAAATGATCGACCGCGATCGCCAGCTCACGGGCGAGCCGCCACTCGATATCTCCGCCTTGCCGCTGGACGATGACAAGACCTTTAAGTTGCTAAAGCGCGCCGAAACCACGGCGGTATTCCAGCTTGAATCGCGCGGCATGAAAGATCTGATCAAGCGACTGCAGCCCGACAACCTGGAAGACATGATCGCCCTGGTGGCGCTGTTCCGGCCGGGGCCGCTGCAGTCGGGCATGGTGGATGACTTTATTAACCGTAAGCACGGTCGCGCTAAAGTAGCCTACCCGGATGCCACCTACCAGCACGAATCGCTCAAGCCCATTCTGGAGCCCACTTATGGCGTTATCGTTTACCAGGAACAGGTGATGCAGATCGCCCAGGTGCTGGCTGGCTATACGCTGGGTGGCGCCGATATGTTGCGCCGCGCCATGGGTAAGAAAAAACCAGAGGAGATGGCCAAGCAGCGCTCGACCTTCGAGGAGGGCGCCGCAAGCCAGGGTATAGATCCCGACCTGGCGATGAAAATTTTCGACCTGGTGGAAATGTTTGCCGGCTATGGATTTAACAAATCCCACTCCGCCGCCTACGCGCTGGTGTCCTACCAAACCGCCTGGCTAAAAGCGCACTATCCCGCCCACTTCATGGCCGCCACCATGTCGTCGGACATGGATAAAACCGACAAGGTGGTTACTTTTATCGAAGAATGTCGGGAAATAGGCCTGACCCTGTTGCCGCCGGATGTTAACAGTGGCGAATTCATGTTTAACGTCAACCCCGAGGGCCATATTGTCTACGGCCTGGGCGCCATTAAGGGCCTGGGTGAGGGGCCGGTGGATAACATTATTGCCGCGCGCAATGAGGGCGGGCCCTTTACCAGCCTGTTTGATTTTTGCGCGCGTATCGATCCGCGCAAGGTTAACAAGCGCGCATTGGAAGCCCTGGTTCGATCGGGCGCCTTTGACCGCATTGGCCCGCAACAAAATTTGGATTACGACCGCGCCGTACTTATGGCCGCCATCGGTGAGGCCGTTAAAGCGGCAGAGCAAAGTCACGCCAACGCCAGTGCCGGTATGATGGATTTATTTGGCGAGGTGGTGCCCACCGCCGCATCGGCCAACGGCGACGTTTACAGCGAATTCAGCCAGGTACGCAGCTGGACCATGCGCGAGCGGCTGGACGGCGAGCGCGACACGCTGGGCCTCTACCTCACGGGCCACCCCATCGACGAGTACCACCGCGAGCTCAAGTATCTGGTGTCCAACCGCATTGCCGACCTGAAGCCCGAAAAGTCCAACCAGCGCATTGCCGGCCTGGTGGTGGCCATGCGAGCCATGAAAACCAAGCGCGGCGACACCATGGCCTTTGTGTCCTTGGACGATCGTTCGGGTCGCATCGAAATTGCGCTGTTTTCCGATACCTACAATAACTATCGCGAAAAAGTGGTGAAGGATGCGCTGCTGGTGATCGAAGGGCAGGTGAGTCACGACGACTATTCGGGTCAGCTAAAAATGCGCGCCGAGACGGTCAGCGATTTGGGCGAGGCCCGCGCCAATATGGCCAAGGGTGTACACATGGAGTGGCACCATAATCAAGTGACGGACAAGCACCTGGAACAGCTCACGCGGGTATTGAATCAACACCGCGGCGGCCAGTGCCCGGTGACGGTGGATTTTCGCACCGATGTTGCCCGCGGGCGGGTGCACTTGGGCGACAACTGGCAGGTCACAGCCTCCGAGGCGCTGCTGAGTGAATTGCGCGACCTGTTCGGTACCGAGCGCGTGCGCATGGTGTATTAGCCTTACCGGCCCATGGGCGTGTAGCCGGCCATAATAAAACTGCCATGGTGGCCGATTAGGGTCTAGGTTCAAACAACTGTTTGGCCCCAGTTAGTATTTGAACTGGGGATTTCTGACAAAACAGGGGTGGATTTGGGCCGATTTTGCGGCCTCGAAGGGTGACGTCGCGGTCCCTTTCGCGTATCTTTAGCGACATTTTCAGCCCCGCAAATGGGGGCCTAGTCAGTGGGCGTAAGCCCCGTAACCAAGAATTGGCGAAGATGAACCTGAATTATCTGGATTTTGAACAGCCCATAGCCGTCCTCGAAGCAAAAATCGAGGAATTGCGTCTGGTGGGGTCGGATAACGACCTGAACATCACCGAGGAAATCACCAAGCTGCAGGACAAAAGCAAAAAGTTGACTGCCAGCATCTATTCAGACCTCAGCCCCTGGCAGGTAGTGCAGGTGGCTCGCCATCCGCAGCGTCCCTACAGCTCTGATTACATCAAACGCATTTTCACCGATTGGGATGAATTGCACGGCGACCGCCACTTTGGCGACGACCACGCCATCATCGGCGGGGTTGCACGCCTGGACGGCAAGCCAGTGATGGTGATCGGGGAGGAAAAGGGCCGCTCCGTGCCCGAGAAAGTCATGCGCAATTTCGGCATGCCCAAGCCCGAAGGCTACCGCAAGGCATTGCGCCTGATGGAAATGGCCGAGCGCTTTAAAATGCCGGTGCTCACGCTGATTGATACACCCGGCGCCTATCCGGGTATCGACAGTGAAGAGCGCGGCATCAGTGAGGCCATTGCCCAGAACCTGGCGGTCATGTCGCGCCTGCGCACTCCGATTATCTGCACCGTGATAGGTGAGGGCTCCTCCGGTGGCGCGCTGGCCATCGGCGTGGGCGATCAGCTGAACATGTTGCAATACTCCACCTATTTTGTGATTAGCCCGGAAGGTTGTGCCAATATCATTTGGAAAACCGTTGAAAAAGCGCCCGACGCTGCCAAGGCCATGGGCGTCACCTCGACGGTATTGGAAGAGTTGGGCATTGTGGACGAGACGATTCCCGAGCCGCTGGGCGGCGCGCACCGCAATATCGACCAGATGGCGATGACCCTGCAGGGGAAATTGAGCGAACAGATGGATCGCCTCTGCTCTTTGAGTATCGACGAGCTGATTGAGAAGCGCTACCAGCGCCTGATGAGCTACGGTAACTGAGGCACTTATCCTCTGTACAAAAAAGGCCGCATTTGCGGCCTTTTTTGTGTTTTTTAGGTGTACCTTGATCGGCGCCAGAGAGTGTTAATTAGACCTCTTTCTGTGCACCTTATTTACCGCACATTGTGACGGGTCTATTTTCCTGACGGTCAATTTCGGGGTAGGTGACGCGGCTGACTAATGCCTTAAACCTCTGATTAACACGTCGAAAATTGCCGCTAATCTGGAGGTGATTGGATCTAGGAATATTCCACGTTCACTACTGCACGATACCGATGCCGAGAGACACTATCGCGCCGCCATTCCCCCGCTTTAGTGACCACCCCCTGCCTGCGGGTCAGGGCTCGGCGGCGATCCTTTGGTCGGAAATGTGGTGTCAAAAAAGCGCACCATACAAAATTTTTCTAAATAAAATCCTCTTAATAATCATTTTTTTGTCGAAGGAATTTACATTTTTCGGATGGCTAGGCCGACTGTGAAAGATAAGTTGTTGTAACGCCAGCGTAAATTTCCCTAAGGAACAAATATTGCGTACTGCTAGCGTTCGCGCTTTTACCGTGCTCTATAGGTGTGACTTTTGTAATTCATTAAAGGAATAAATATTATGAACGGCAATTTATTAAAGGCTGTGGCGCTTGGCGGGATTTTGTCTTTTTCGCAATTTTCATTTTCGACGCCACTGGTGTTGGATGGCAGCTGGCATGGTGATGTCTGCGACCCCTGCTCGGCGGGATCATTTTTCGGAACGACTTGGGAGTGGACTTCGACGACTTCCGTCAAATTTGATATTACGGATCATTTCGTTATTGGAGAGTCATTCTCTGTCTATGATTTTGGCGGCCTGATATTTTCAACGGCAGATCTACCCAACTACGATGAACTGGGTGTGGGTGCCTTTGATGCGGGCTACTATACAACCGATCCGGAAGTGGCATTTGCCAGCCCGCTTTGGAGCAGCGGTTCCTTTATTTTTGGGGCAGGCTCGCACTCGATCACCATTGAGTCTTTGGAAGATGTACCGGGTTTTACTGATCACCATGTGCGGGTGCGCGGTACTGAACTGCCCGAGCCAAGTGTGTTGGGACTATTGATATTGGGATTGGCGGGTTTGCTCGCCAGGCGTCGCGCTGCCCTCGCTGCCCGATAGTCTCGCTGCCGAATAGCTGGCGATGTTAACACTCAGTCGGGCTGGCTGTTATTTTCAGCCCGATTGGATTGCCTCTGTCTGTGGCAGACAGTCGCAGTCGCGCAGTGATGTGGTCGCCTGTCTCGTGCAATAACTCCACGGCGCAAGATCCTAGGGACAAAGACCCTAGGGATAGGGCGTAAAGTTTCACAGGCTGTGCCATCGGCCTGCAACTGCGCAGGGTTGATTCTCTTTCAATGGTCCTACTCGGGTGTCGCGGTCGACATCGAGCATTGTTGCTCGATGTCTTTCAGCGCGTTGGGGCGTTTGGCTTGTTCAGCTCGGAGAGCCTCGCGCGCTTCGGGTGTGGCGTGAAAGCGTGCCATGTATTCTTCGTAGGCCAGCACCGCTTCGTAGTAAAAACGCTGATCGCTCAATTGCCGCAAGGCGTTTTGAAAGCAGTCGCATTGGATGGGGGCGTCGCTGTCGCTGGCTTGCTTTTCACATTGGGCCAGGTAGTGCTGCCTTTGCTCGGCAAGCTGACCGCTAGACTGGAGCAATTGAAATTTTTGTTGGTGGTCATCGCGGGCGAAAAAGCCTTCGATGGTTTCGCCATTGTCTGCGGCCGTTGCCGTTAGGACACACAGTACCCAGACAAGCAGCGTAGCGGCGAGTGCGCGGTGATTTATCATGATCTCTTCCCTGATATAAAACGCACAATGCTACGGCGAGTTTAGCTGCCTGACAAGTTGTGCGTGGCCTGGGGCATATTTCTCAATGACCGCTTCTATGGCCCCGGTGCGGTGCAGGTCTTGGTAAACCTGGGAGAGTGCCTCGGCAGACACCGGAGATTTGGGCGATAGGCCGCTGACAATTTCGTAGCCAATGCCCCAACTGGTGACAAGTTGGAAGCGATCGTGCATGCGCTGCTGGCGCAAAAAGTATTCAATGAGAATGTTGGAGTCTAGCAGTGCATCGATGCGGCCCTTGGCAAGGCGTTTAAAATTGGCTTCGATGGTTTTTGCATCGTCGCGCAACACCTGACTGAGGTAGGGCTCGTCCGACAAACCACGGTAGTGATAACCAAGTATGGTGCCAATGCGCTTGCCGATAAGGTCATCGAGTGAATGCACCGGAAAGGTGTGCGTTTTGCGCTGCACCAGCAAATCGTATTCCGTCATGATTGGACTGGTCCACTCGAGTGCTTGGGGGTTCGAAATCCAGCTGGGGTGGGCCAGTAGCATGACGTGAGCTTTGCCTTCGGCTAAATACAGCTCCATCCGGCGTCGGGGCACGCGCGTAAAGGTGACTGGCCGCGCGAGCTGCTGCTCTATTAGCTGTGCCAGGTCCCAGTAAACGCCCCCCACCACCTGATTCTTGTCTAAAAAAATATAGGGTTCTGTCACATAGGCCCCATATACGATTATTAAGGGCGACTTGGCGGGCGCCTTTGAATCGCCTGCCTGGGTGGCCAGGGGTAACAAAGCGCCCAAGATTAGAGGGAGTAGACGATACAACGCGCGCATAGGGCATCCTGAGGTGCAAGCTGCAGGGGCAGCTCAGCGTTTGGGCTGCCGGATTACCTCAGTATAGTCAATGCTGTGTGACAGCCGTCAGGCGGGGCTTTTCACGCAAACGGTGCCCGCGCGGTTGTCGAAGCGTTTTTCCAAGTAGGCGATGATGTCTTTAGAATCAAACAGCCATTCGACGCGGCCGTCTTGCTCTATGCGCAGGCAGGGCGCCTGCAGTTTACCGGTAGCCTTTGCCAGCTCTTCCCGGTAGGGCGAGCCCTCGCTAATGCTGCGCGTTTGCATGGGCAGGTTGAGGCGGCGCAGGGCGCGTCGGGTTTTAATGCAGAACGGGCAGGCGTAGAACTGGTAGAGCGCCATGTGTGCCAGTTGAGCATTCACTTTAGCTTGCTCTGGCTTTGAGCGCTTCAGGGGGCTGGGGCGGGTGAGGAAATCGACCAGGATGATAATGCGGCCTAAGCCTTCGCGCAGGAGTTTCAATAGCAATCGCATGGGTTTTCCGGTGCCTTGGGGTAAAATGCTGCGCATTATAGGGGAAAGGGGCGCGTTTTTTAACGGTTTTGGCGCTGTTTACGCCAATATCTACGGTTAGCTCGCCGGGTCCCTCAATGCAATCGCTAGGAGTATTACCATGGCAAAGGCCTGTGCACGCCACATTTTGGTCAAAACCAAGGCGCAAGCTGAAAGCTTAAAGCAGCAATTAATCAAGGGCGCGGACTTTGGCACCCTCGCAAAGCGACATTCTCTGTGCCCCTCCGGTAAAAAGGGCGGTGATCTGGGCGAGTTTCGGCCCGGACAAATGGTGAAAGCCTTCGACCAGGTGGTGTTTAAAAAACCGGTGCTGCAGGTGCACGGTCCCATTAAAACCCAATTCGGCTACCACTTAATTGAAACCATCTATCGGGACGACTGAATGGTCCTGCCCAATGTGCCTGTTCGCGCGCCAATAATCGTCAATAGGGTTTAACAGTACAGACACACCGACGAGCGCAGTCCGCGCTATCTAGGCACAATTACCTGTGACAGTTTGCAAGCGAGTCTGTGGTAGGTATTTAACTGGAGGATGCTAGCAGCCCAACGCGCGTCGGGCTGCAGAATGGGCTTTACACGTCGAGAAAACTTTTGGAATGCTTTTTGGCAATCTTAGCGGCCTTTTTTTCCTTAGGCGACAACAGGGCTTTCTTCTTGGTGTTTTTACTGCTTTTTAACTCTTTACTCATATTCGACTCCTGGGGGCTTGGCCCGTAAACGGAAGACGTAGGGGCGGGTTCACGATCGGCGCACAATGGCGCGCGGCGACGTAAACCACGCACTGAACTTAGGCCTTTGTGTGCCGCTTGTCTATGGGTTTGCCAAGTATTTTTTCAGGGGGCGGCGAGGTGGCGCTCCCGTCACGGTGCGCCCGCTCTGTTGAGCGGGCGCCGGATGGAGTTGAATGGGTGGCCGCTGTTTAAAAACTGCCGGCGGGGCCAGGAAAAACCACGGGGCTTTCGGTGCCGTCCTGGGCCACGCTGGCCACACCAAAAAAGTAGTTGTCGATTACGATGTTGCGTAGCGTAAATTGGTTGACCCTGCCCACAAAGCGGCTGTGGCGCCACTGGGCATCTGTGGTCAGGCGCCAATACACCCGATAACCGGCCAGGGTTTTAGCCTCGGCGCCACTGGCCTCATCCCAGCGCAGCTGGGTGTCGGCACTGACCTGGCCGCTGATCGCCACATTGGCCGGCGGTGCCGGTGCCCAGGCCATAGACGCCAAGGTAACGGCATTCAGGTTGGTAAGCTTGGCGGCATAGGGAAAGTTGACGCCCGCCAGCGTGTCGCCGTACGCGATGCCCTTTTCAGTGCGCAAGTCCTGGTGTTGGCGATTGTAGTTTTCCCAGGCCTCCATGATGCGCACTCCCGGAACTCCCGCCTCGTTAAAGGGTCGGTGATGGCCGCCGCGCCCAAAGCGATCCAGGCGGTAAATCATCATGACATCGAGGTTGGGCACATATTGCTCGCCCACTTTTTCAATGTAGCGCGCCAGATTGCGCGAGGCCGAGTCAACCTCGCCGCCGGTGTAGCGGCGCAGCCGAGCTTCTTCCGGCGATTCGACGGCGCGGGTGCCCTCGGAGAAGACGCGCACCGTGCGATTGTCCACCACGCCATTGATACCCTCGATATTGCCAATCATATCGTTATTGAGAACGGCCTGAATGCGCCACTGCTGTTGCTTGGCGTAGCGGGCTAGAATTTCGCCACCGTAGAGCCCTTGTTCCTCGCCCGACAGGGCGGCGTAGACCACCGTGCCGTTGAAGCGGTAGCCACTTAGCAGGCGCGCCGCTTCCAGTACGCCGGCCACTCCCGAGGCGTTGTCGTTGGCGCCGGGTGAATCGCTGTGGGCATCCATGACATCGCTCACGCGCGAGTCTATATCGCCGGCCATTAACACGACCCGCTGAGGGTCTGTGGCGCCGCGCTGTAGGGCGATGACATTGACCACTTCCGTGGGTTGGGGGATGCGTTTTCCGGACACAGTCTCTGCCACCGTGATGACTTCCAGACAGCCGCCGCAAGCCTCACTGATACGGTTAAACTCGGCCTCGATCCAGCGCCGGCTGGCGCCAATGCCGCGCGTGTCCGACTGGATGTCAGATAGCGTATGACGCGTGCCAAAACTTACCAGCTTGGCGATATCGGCCTCTATACGCGCAGCACTGGCGGCCGAGCCAATGGCATAAAGGGCGGCCTTTTCGGCTGGCGGCGCGACCCATTCCGCGCGAATGGAGGCGCAGCAGCCAATGAAGACCAAGCCGACGAAAATTCGATTCATGGGGTAGCTCCTGTACTCGTGGTGTGCGGGGCAAGCGCGCAGTAGTACTCAAGGAGACGAGTCAACGGTGCAAAACCCCCGTCGACTGACACGTGTGGCCGGTGGGCGCTACTGCGTTAGCTGGGTGCCGCAGAAGGGGCAAAATTCAATTTCAATGGAGCTGAGATTGAGCACTTCGTCTTCGCGGCTGGCGTCGCCATTGGCGACATCCTCCGGTGTTGCCAGCCACAGGCTAAACAGCTCCCAGTGTTTCTGCGCTTTACCGGCAATTTTTTTTACCCGATAAATTTTCAGGTGGTGGGGATGAATATTGTTGGTGCACATGTGCCCCTGACCCAGCTCGGATTGGCTTTCGCGCTCCAGGTCCTGTTTAGTAAAACCGCTCATAGTGGTCGCTCTAACTAATTGTAATGGGTGGCGGATTAAAGGCGGGCAAACAGCAGGTTGCTGCCCTGGTGCTCGCAAATCATGTATTGGCGCAGGGGCGCGCACTGGGTCAGCTGTAGTCCGCTTGTATCGGCCTGTTGTTCAGACACCGCCAGCGTGCGTTTATCGCGCTTCAAATAGTGAAATAACTGCTCAAAACGCGCGGCAAAATCCAGCCCCTGGGCATGGTAATCGTAAAACAGGTAACTGAAATTACCAAAGGTGGTTGTGATTCCGCCCAGGCCAATACTGCGCATTTTATCGAGATAATCGGCGTAGGCGTCGTACAAGTAGCGCCGCACGGCCGACTCGTCGTGGATGTCACCGGTATACGCCGGCAGTGTGAGCCGGTTTTCAGCGCTCAGCGCATTGGCAGCCAGGCGACGGTTGTGCAGATTGGTTTGCAACTGGTAGCGAGCCTCGCCGCACACTAAAAGGTTTGCCGTGTGGCTGCAATCTAAACTGTGCGGGGGCGAATGTGGGGCGGCGTGCGTCGATGGCGACGCAGTGGTTGCTCGCTGTGGGGCGGCCTTTGGCGGGGTAGGCGCAATGACCACAGCGCGAGGCCTGGTCGCCGGCTCACCCTGGGGTTTGCGCAGGCTAATACCCAGCTTTTCTGCAGGTCGCTTCAATAGCAACCATTGGGTTTGCAGCGGATTATTTTTAAACTGATAGAGCGGTGGCAGGGCGTCGCCAGCGTCCTTTGCGCGAACTTCGCAGTACACCTGCTGATAGTAATCACTGGCCATGGCCAGGCATTGAGACAAGGGCATGCTGGCGGCACCGAGTGAGTAGGTGCCAACCAAAAGGCCCAGCAGCGCGCGATTAATTGGCAACGGCATAAGCAGCAGGGGCTCTCTGTGTCTGGCGCTCTAGCCACCAGGCCATCGCGGGTGCGCTCAGGTAAACCGCTAGGGCACCCAATAAAATACCCGATGTGCTGTGTGGCATGGCCGATTGGTAGTTCACCACCGTGGCGGTCAGCAGCAGACACACCAGGGCGGCATACCAACGACGGCAGTGGGCGGGGCTAGCCCAGACGCAGTAGCCGCCGGCCGCGGCGATCAGCGCGAGCTCCAGCGCCATGGCCGCCGCTGTGTTATTCCAGAGCGCCAGGCCAACTTTGACATTGCCCCACACTAAAAGGTCCGGCCGGTGGACCAGAAAATCCAGTAGCCAGTGCGATGCCACTACGGCGCCTAATACCCAGGCGGCGTGTCGGGCGCGCAGTGCCAGCCAACAGAAAGCCACGGCGCCGGCCGACCACAGGCAGGTAGCCAAGACGCTGTGGGAATAGGGTTGATGCTCGAGCACCAGGGGGTTGGTGGGCAAACTGAAATTCAGCGAAAAGTATTCGATATTGAGCCAAGCCAGGCCCACCCACAAAAAGTCTACAAACTGGGCGGCGATAAATAATTGCCAGATTGGCAGTTGCGGTTTGACGGCCTTGGCGACCAAGGCGGCGCTGTAGTGACCTATTAGCATCGGACGTCCTTGTGAGCGGAAAGTGAAACCTCTCGACTATACCACACAGCGCCTCAGGTTTTACCCCGCGGCGCGTTGGTCGCCGGCGGAGGTGGGCGGTGGATCGAGTTCCGGATCGGGGGCCGCCATCTGGTCGGCAGGGTGCAATTGCGCGTTGGCGCGCCGCTCGCCCAGTTCGGCCACCAACATGGCCGCGAGAATTGCCGCGGCACCGGCCCAACCCAGAGCGTCCAAGCGCTCGCCCAGCCACAGTGCGCCCGCGAGGTGTGCAAAGACGGGTTCCAGCGCGAATACCAGGGCTACCTGATGC
This sequence comes from Simiduia sp., assembly GCF_058345725.1. Lineage (NCBI taxonomy): Bacteria > Pseudomonadati > Pseudomonadota > Gammaproteobacteria > Cellvibrionales > Cellvibrionaceae > Simiduia > Simiduia sp. Next base: position 120,124 of record NZ_JBTUOC010000028.1, read on the forward strand.
GCCTCCAGGGTTTGTTGGCAACTGGTTTGAACCCAAAACCCAAAGGCGGTGGACAGCAGCGCCATCCACACAAAGGCGCCAATAATGTCCGCGCTAAGCAGTGCCCGCCAGTGATCTGCAGAAAGCGAAAAGACGGTTTGGCCTGGGCTGTTATCAAAGGCGTAGGAAGCGGCCAGGCTGTAGGCCGAGACGGCAAACATCTGCACCAGGCTCAAACTGACCACCGGCAGTTTGCGGGCAAAGTGACCGGTGAGCACTATGTGGGTGGCAAAGGCCAAAGCGCCCAGCAATACCAGCGCATCGCCTTTGTTGGGGGTGGCAGAGGCGCCACCGGTCAGCGCGTATAGGCCGAGCGTTGCCAGCACCACCGCCAGCCAAACCGCCTTGCCTATGCGCTGCTTAAACAGCAACCAGGCCAGCAATGGCACCAGCGGCACACACATGCCGGTAATAAAGCCTGCATTGGATACGCTGGTATAACGCAGGCCCTCTGTTTGCGTGTAAAAGGCCACATAGAGCACCAATCCCAAACTCAAACCGCCTTTCAGCAGACTGCCGAGCGAACAGGGGCGGGCCTGGTGTCGCAGGGTCCACCACAGGGGCACCAGGCTTAAGCCCGCCAGTGCAAAGCGCAGCGCGTTAAGCGATTGGGTTGTGAAGGTGCCCAGGGCATGTTCTGTGACCACAAAGCCAACGCCCCAAATGGCGCACACCAGAACCAATAACGACAGGGCTACAGGTTTGGTCTGGATGTTCATTGCGATTACTCTCGTTGTCAGTCGATGCCGGCGTAAGGGCGACAGCGGTCACGGTGTTTGGGCCGTCGCCGCAAATGGGCAGTCCCTCTGACGGATAGCGGCCCCAAGTCCCCAACTAAGGCGCGAATTATTTGCTGCACGCGCGCTGGTTAGGGGCAGCAGGGCAGTTTACACTGGGCGGCTAAACTACTGACGGGCCGGCCTGAATGTCTCAAAAATTGTGTGTGGATCAGGCGGGATTACTGCTGAACTATGTGGCGGGGGCACTGCCTGAATGGTCGCGCAATACGCTAAAACAGCGTCTAAAATCCGGGTGTATTCACGTTAACGGCAACCGGGTTAAACGCCACGATCTCCCCTTGCAGCCCGGCGACCAGATCGAGATACACGCGGCACCGGTGTCGCAGGCTGTGCAGCAACAGCGCCTGCGCACTCAACAGCTGGAAGTGCTATACGCAGACGAGCAGCTGATTGCTATCAACAAGCCGGCTGGTCTGTTGTCGGTGGCTAGCCAAGATGACAACACCCACCATGCCCTGGCGCTGCTGCGCCACCAACTGGGCCGTGCGCAGGCACCGGTCAAATTGTGGCCCGTGCACCGGTTAGACAGGGATACTTCGGGCGTGCTCTTGTTTGCCACCAGCCGCGCACTGCGCGAAACAGTCATGGCCCACTGGGACCAAACCACCAAGCAGTATTTGGCGCTGGTGCAGGGGCGGCCCTCGCCGAGTGCCGGCACCATCGATCAGCCCCTGCGTATGGATGCGGTAAAATACCAGATGCACGTGGGGGCCCATCCACAGGCCAAATCGGCATTGACGCACTACGAAACCCTGCGTGCCGTCGGCAATTGCACGCTCCTGTCCGTGCGTATAGAAACCGGCCGTCAACACCAGATTCGCGCCCATTTGGCTTGGCTCGGCCATCCGGTGGTGGGCGATGAACGCTATGGCCGCGCCGACCGGCCCTTTTGTTTGCACGCCCAGAGCCTGACCCTGATTCACCCTGTCACCCGTCGACGCCTGCATATCTGCGCGCCTGAACCCAGCGTATTTCGCCAAAATACCTAGCGCTACCGGTCGCGCCGCCGCGCGCCTGAGCCAAGTGCCTAGGGTGCCGCGACAGGCAGATCGCGCCCTGCGTCTACGCTAAAGCCCCACAAATTATCTGCCTTCACTGGGCCTGCCAGCCGGCAATCTGAGCGCCGGCAGCTACACTTAGGCTTGCCCCAAGTTTGCGGTATTGGGGGTGATCAGTGGCAGGGGGCTGGATGTTAAAAACCGAAAAAGTAGATGTACACGATTTGAAAATCGGCATGTTTGTGTCGCAGCTGGATCGCCCCTGGTTGGAAACGCCGTTTTTGTTGCAGGGCTTTTTAATAGAGTCCCTCCAGGATATCGAGGCTATCAGCCGTATTTGTTCCTATGTGTACGTGGATCGAAATTATCGCCCCAGTCGCGATGAACCCGTGCGCAAGTTGATGCTGCGCGCAGAAAAGGCCTCGGTGCAGGCACTGTTTCCCGAGCATAACCTGCAGCCCTATCACGATAAACACAGTTGGAATTTGGAGTTGCCCAAAGCCAAGGCGGCCTTGGAAACACTCGGCGAGTGCGTAAAAAGCATATTGACTTCGCGCGATAAAATTGTGCTGGACATGCCTAAAATCAAGAAGGCCGTAGAGCCCATGATTGAAAGCATCACCCGCAATCCAGATGCTTGTTTATGGCTGGGTAAAATGCGTAGCGTTGACGACTACAGCTTTAATCACTCTTTGGGGTGCGCCATCTGGAGCGTTGCATTGGGGCGTCAGTTGGGGCTGCCCAAACCCGACTTGCGCTCGCTGGGCATTGGCGGGCTGCTATTTGACGTCGGAAAACTCAAAATTGATCGCGCCTTGCTCACCGCCGAGCGCCCTCTAACCGGGGCTGAATTTGAACAGGTCAAAGAGCACGTAAAGCTGGGTGTGCAGGCACTCAGAAAAAGTGGAGTTATTAACAAAGATGTGCTGGAAATGGTGGCCTACCATCACGAGCGCTACGATGGTTCTGGCTACCCTTTCCGCTTAGTGGGCGAAAAAATCCCGGTGTTTGCCCGTATTGCCGCCATTGCCGATAGCTACGATGCTATGACCAGTAACCGGGCTTACGCAAAGGCCCTGCCACCCGCCAAGGCGATAAAGCGCTTGTACGAAAAAAAAGGTTCCGAATTCCAGGCGGAATTGGTTGAAGAGTTTATTCAGGCGGTGGGTATTTACCCCGCGGGCTCCTTGGTGGAGCTAACCTCTGGCGAAGTGGCTGTGGTGCTGGCGGAGTATCGCGCGCGCCGTTTGCGGCCGCAGGTCATGGTCATTTTAGATGCTAACAAGGCGCCGCTGATCGAGGTGAAAATTCGCGATCTGATGAAAGAAACTCGCAATCCCGATGGGAGTCCGCTGGAAATTTTGGGCAGCCTTGAGCCCGATGCCTACGGCATTAGTCTGGCTTCTATCGCGCTGTAGTTGCATGGATACTTCAGATCGATCCGCCCCCATCATTCAGCGCGAAGATTTTCTTCGCAGCGTAAATCGCTGGTTGGCGCAGGAAACGGCGCATACCGGCCTGCTGCTGATTGATCTCGCCAACCTGGCCCAGATCAATGAGCACTTCAGCTATGCGGCAGGCGATAGCGTTTTGCACGTTTGGCAGGCACGCTTGCTGGCTATTCGAAAACTGCCCGATACGCTGTATCGCATAGGCAGTCACCAGTTTGCATTTATTTTACCCGCCATGTTGAGCCCTGCACTGCTGATGATGGCTGCCAATAAAGTCACGCGGGTTCTACAAGAAGAAGTGCGACTTCAAACCTGGCGTTTGGAACCCGAAGTATTTGTGGGTGTGGCCTACGGGATGGGCGGCGTGGTAGATGCCTACGGATTGCTAAAGCGCGCAGAGGCCTCCCTCGGCAGTGCCAGGGCCGGCCGCCCGCAAACCTTGGGTGTCGATTCCGCCGAGGACGTTGCGCACCAGCAACACCACCTGGAGCGCGATTTTAGAGCGGCGCTCATGGCCAATGCGTTGACGCTCTACTATCAGCCCAAGCTTAATTTAAAAACGGGTAAGGTCGATCAAGCGGAAGCCCTGTTGCGATGGCAGCGGCCGGGTCACGGATTTGTGGCGCCCGACCAGTTGGTGGCGTTGGCGACGCGGCTCGGCGAAGGATACAATCTGACCAAATGGGTGGTGCACACGGCAGTACGCCAGGCGAAAACTTGGCTGCCACGGTTGAATTTGGCGGTTTCGGTAAATGTTCAAGCCGATTTGCTTGCCGGCCCGGAAATTTGCCATCTGGTGCAGGATGCACTGGCCATTTGGGGTTTGGCAAGTGACAGATTGCTTCTTGAGATTACCGAGTCCGCAGTCATCGAGGATAAAAAATCAGGATTAGAAACACTGCTGCGATTGAAAAACAGCGGTATCTCGCTGTCCATTGATGACTTTGGTACCGGCTACTCATCGCTATCCTATTTTAAAGAGATTCCCGCCAACGAACTAAAAATTGATATGTCGTTTGTCAGAGACATGTTGAACAATCCGCAGGACCAACATATCGTAAAAATTATTATTGAAATAGCGCACCTGTTTAAGCTACAGGTTGTCGCCGAGGGTGTAGAAGATCAAGCCACCCTTGCACATTTGAAAACGCTGGGCTGCGATTATGCCCAAGGTTACTTCATAGCACGCCCGCTGCCCGCCGAAGAGTTTGAGCAGTGGCTGGAGGGGTATCAGCTTAGCCACCTGCAATAAATGCCGGGTGGGTTTGCGAATAGGAATCTCTTTCCCAGTGCGGTTATTCGCCTTACTATGGCGATCACAGCGCAAACGAAAATAATAAAGGATCATTATGCAACGAGATGATGTCGTCATCATTGGCGGTGGCCACAATGGGTTGGTGTGTGCTTGCTACTTGGCGAGTGCCGGTAAGCGGGTGAGGGTGCTGGAGCGCCGATCTATAACCGGAGGCGCGGCGGTTACCGAAGAGTTTTATCCCGGATTTCGAAATTCCACTGCCAGCTATACTGTAAGTTTGCTGAATCCGAAAATAATTAAAGACCTGAATTTACAGGCCCATGGGCTGGAGGTTCGCTTGCGCCCCCAGTCCAATTTCTTTCCATTGCCCAACGGCGACAGCCTTTCGTTTATGTCAGACTTCGAGGCAACGCGTGCTGAGGTGGCGCGCCACTCCGCGCGCGATGCTCGCGTTTTGGCTGACTTCTACCGGATGTTGGAAACCCAGGCCGCACTATTGCGCTCCGAGCTGCTCAGTACGCCCCCCAATGTCGGGGGTGGTCTTTCGGACTTGTTACATGTAGGCAAGTTTGCCATGGGCTTGCGGGCACTGTCGCTACCCGAGCGGCGCGATGCATTGGATATGTTCACCAAAAGTGCGCGCGATGTATTGGATGCCTGGTTTGAAAGCGACGTGGTAAAAGCGGCGTTTGCCTTTGACAGTATCGTGGGCGCCTATGGCGCGCCCAGTACGCCCGGTTCCGCCTATGTCTTGCTGCACCACGTATTTGGCGAGGCCAATGGAGTGCCCGGCGCTTGGGGGCATGCTGTTGGCGGCATGGGGGCCATTACCCAAGCTATGCACAAAGAGGCCTTGGCGCGCGGCGTATGTATCGAAACCGACGCCGCGGTGGCGGAGGTTACGGTGCAGGCCGGACAGGCCACCGGTGTACGCCTGGTGGACGGGCGCCATTTCGAAGCCGCGCAGGTGGTTTCCAATGTCGGGCCTAAATTGTTGTTTGAAACGCTGGTGGCACCCGAGCATTTGTCGGACGAATTTCGCCGCAGGGTGCGCGGTTTTAAAGTGGGTTCAGGCACCTTCCGGATGAATGTGGCCCTATCGGAGTTGCCGGATTTTTTGGCCCGTCCGGGCACACAGTGTCAGCCGCACCACCAGTCGGGCATTATTATCGGGCCGTCGATGCAGTATTTGGAGCAGGCGTATCTCGATGCTCGTCAACAGGGTTGGGCCGAGCGTCCTGTGATTGAGATGTTGATTCCCTCCACCGTGGACGACACCCTGGCTCCGGCAGGGCAACACGTTGCCAGCCTTTTTTGCCAACAATTTTCTCCCCAATTACCCGATGGCAGCAGCTGGGATGATCACCGCGAATCGGTGGCCGATTTGATTATCGAGACAGTCAATGACTATGCCCCCAATTTCAAACGCGCAGTGTTAGCGCGGCAGGTACACTCACCGCTGGATTTAGAGCGTAAATTCGGGCTGGTGGGCGGCGATATTTTTCACGGCGCCTTAACCTTGGACCAGCTGTGGTGTAACCGGCCATTTCTGGGTTACGCCGATTACAGTACGCCGCTGAAGAATCTATTTATATGTGGCGCGGGTACGCATCCGGGCGGTGGCGTGACGGGCTTGCCGGGCTTTAACGCCGCTCGCGAGATTTTAAAGGCGCATTAATTGTCAGATACAACCTTGTCGACCGATCAGAGTTAAGCGAGTACAGCAATGGGAACTATCGAAATTTCAGTTTGGTCCGATATCGCCTGCCCCTGGTGTTTCGTGGGTAAACAGCGCCTGGAGCAGGCGCTCGCGCAATTTGCACGGGACGCCGAAGCCCCCGACGTTACGGTGAGTTGGCGGGCCTTTGAGTTAGACCCGCGCCCAAGATCGCCGGATCACACACCCTACGCTGAGCGGTTGGCAAAGAAGTACAACCGCTCGCTACAGGAGGCCAGGCAAATGATTACCACAATGTCCGACAACATTCGCGCCGAGGGCGGGCACGCCGACTTTGATCGCATCGTCGTGGCGAATACCTTTAATGCGCACCGATTGATTCAATGGGCGGGCAGCACCGATGCGGCAGGCCAAACCCAGGCTGCGCAACACGCACTCACGGACGCGATGATGCGTGGTTATTTAGGCCAGGGTTTAAACCTGGCCGAGCCAGACGCGCTTTTACAACCGGTGGCGCAATTGGCCTTGGATGTGGGCGCCGCGCGTGCGGTGTTGGATTTAGATGCTTTTGCCGATGCGGTACGCAACGATGAGGCGTTGGCTCAACAGTATGGCATTCAAGGCGTGCCCTTTTTTGTCATTGGCCAATACGGCCTTTCCGGTGCACAGGCCAGCAGTACGCTACTAGAGGTGCTAGAGCGCGTGCGCACAGAGGCGCGGGGTTAATTCGTCAGTGTGGATGCCGGACCGCCGACAAGTGTTCCAGAGTTTGCGCGTTTAAATTCAGCGGCATGCACCGGTTTGCCGCTGCATGGCGACCTGCGTTGCACGCCCTAGCTACCCTCGAATCCTTGCTGGCGGAAGCATTGGGCGCCCTGCATTCCGCCCCAGCCCCTATGGTGACTTGGCTCTTCCTGGTGGACTCTGAGGCATGGCGCGCCCATTAATGGCCTGACTCAGCGCCTCGAGCTGTACGCCACTGACGCCGCCCCAACATTAAATGAACCCTTGGCGTCGCTGAGCCGTCTATAGCGATATAAGCCAACACCTACCGCAAAGTGACCTAGCCTTCACCGGGAAGTTTGAAATGGCAAAGGCGCAGGTAATGCGCGGAACGCGACAGGCGCAATAGATTCAGGGAAATAACACTGTGAACAGTGCAGACATGGCGTTGCTGGTTATGGCGGCTAGGCAGGGAAATCGTCTCGCCTTTGCCAAATTGTACGAATATCTCACACCGGCGCTATTGCGGTTCGGGTACCGAATGTGTGAGCAGCGCGAAATCGCCCAGGACGCCGTGCAAGATGCCTGGTTGGCAATGGCTTCTGCACTAAGACGTTTACGCGAACCGGGCGCCTTTCGCGTGTGGATGTATCGGCAGGTACGCTGGCATATTTTAGATAGCCTAAGGCGACAAGGGCGCAACGTGCCTCTCATCGATCAGGCGCAGGCGGACGATTGCCTGCATCTGTTAGACGAGCGCCGCGACATGGTACGGGCATTGAACCGTTTACCGCAGAATGAACGTCAGATAATTCAGCTGTTTTACTTGGATGAGTTAAGTGTTTCGGAAATTGCCCTGGTGTTGGGAATTCCCAAGGGTACCGTCAAATCCCGCCTGCATCGCGCTCGCGGATTATTGCAGCAAAAATTTGAGTGTTAGAGGTGTGAAGGATGAAAATAGATGAGCGTATCAAAGAGGCCCTCGATGGTGAGTCGGCTGAAATAGACGCAATCTTGCAGCAGCGAGATGGCATGAAAGATATGGTATTAGGGGCATTTAGTGCGGGCTTGGGGCGTTGGGTGATTCTGTTAAATGTGGTGACGCTAATTGTGACGGGGCTAATGTTTTGGACCGGTTTTCGGTTTTTTACCGCGACCCTGACCGACGACCGGCTTTATTGGGGTGTGTGCGTTCTGCTGGCGGCCATGGTTCAAATTGCCTGTAAACAATGGGTGATGCAGGAGATGAATCGCGGCTCTCTGTTACGGGAAATAAAGCGCTTGGAAGGCGCCGTGCTGCGCTTAACGGCAAAACTCGAAGGCTAGCGCTAGCGATGAGTCCGCGCCCCCAGGCTATCAGGGGGCTGAGTTGCAGGTGGGATAACCATCCAGAAAAATAGCTTCTTGCAGGGGCTTGCGTTTTTCCCAACGCAGGCGCTCCAGCTCGGGCGTTTCGTAAAAGGTTTTTACGTAGCCTAAACATAAATAGGCTACCAGCTTATTTTCCACTGGAGCATTTAAAATTCGCTTAACCTCCTCGGGACATAGGATACTTACCCAACCCATGCCGATATTCAGGCTTCTCGCCATGAGCCACATATTTTGAACCGCGCAAACAACACTGTATTCCCCCATCTCCGGCATTGTGTGTTGCCCCAATACGGGCATGGCAGAAGGCTTATAGAAGACGGCTATGTTTAGGGGTGCTTCTAATATTCCCTCGAGCTTTTGCGCGCAATACTGCTGCTGCTTTGCGTTGGTGAACTGTATTTTTCCCGACTGATTGGCTTTCTCAAAACTTTCTCTTACCTGTGTTTTGGTGGCTAGGTCTCGCACAATCACGAACTCCCAGGGCTGCGAAAAGCCGACAGACGGCGCCAGGGTGGCGGCCTCCAGAATTTGTTGAATGGCCTGCGCGGGTAGCGGGTCTGGTCGAAAGTTATTGCCGCGCACATCGCGCCGCATGCGCATGATCTCGGCGAGACTATCCCGATCTGTAGCGTTAAAATTGATGTTATCCATATGAGGGTACCAAGCTGTTGCTGATGACGTCGTCCATCTTTAAAGCGCCTGACAACGATTGTCGAGGTAGTTGCTAACCTTGTCCCAGAATGCGTCTTCGGAGTGTAGCGCTGCCGCTAATTGATTTTTCACTGTCTGCTCGGGAATCCACTGGGCGAGCTGTTCTTCGGCGAAACGCTGATCACCGCTAGCCAAAAAGCGGTCGTACATGGCTTCGAGTTGATTGACCGAATGCAGGCATTGGGCGTCCGGCTCAGATTGGCGCAATCTGGCTATTTCGGTAGCAGTCCGCCCGCACTCTTGATTGAACTGTTCGACATAAGCAGAAAAAAGAGATTCCGATTGTGCGGCCGCTTTGCGCATTGCCGCGCGCATGGCGGTGTCTTCAATCACGGTCAAGAAATTCTCGTTTAATGGTTTTCCCTCTGAAACCAGGTGCTCTGCCTCGTAGAGTTGCGCCATTTTAGCGTCGCAGTTTGCATCCTCCCATGCGGCTTGGTGACGCGCCATATCGGCGCGCTCGGATGCGGACTCGTCCATGTTCGCAACTTCGTCCAAACTGTGATTCATGCAGGACTGAAACATGTTGGCCTCTACGGTATCGCCAGGAATTCCGGCATAGGCCTGATTGATGCCCATGGAAAAAAGTGCGTACCTGAGACTGTCTTTGGCGGTGTCGTGGAGCGACACGAGTTCTTCTATATCGCTTTTTGGAAAAACGCCGTCAGTGCGGTAGTAGTTGTAGTAACTTGAAAATGTTTGCCCGTTTACCGCTGTTATGTGGCAGAGTGTTTTTTTCTGTTGCGTTTCGTCGGTGAGAAACTTCAGACGCGCCAGTGTGTCTGGTTCTGTATCGGAATAAGAAAATTGTGCAGCCTGGATGAATAGGAGGGCGGTGACCAGTCGAGCGAAGGGCATGGAAACTTCCTTGTGGTTGAAATGGGTGGCGGCGGCTATTGTAGCGCGAGTTTTATCAGAAAATTGAATGCAATTCACAGGCGTAGGCTCCTGTCGGGGCGCGCAGGCCAATGGCTAACTAACTGGTACCATGGTTTTGTCTCGGTCGTTTTGCCGACCGGTAGAGCAGGGTATGTCCTTCGCTGTATTGTTCATTTGACTAGAAGCACGCCGACCTTGTCGTGCCACTTATTGGTGCATGGATAGGGCGTGATGTGTGTTAATCGACAGCGGCGGAGCCGTGTAAATTTAATTAATTTTATCGCCGATAATTAAGTGGTTTTAAGAGGGGTTAAGCGGCGGTTAAGTCGCATTTTGGAAATTTTCCAGCGGTAAGTGGCTGGATTAAGACCCTTTCTTCGACTCAATAGCTCGTGACTCCTTGGCCATCTTTGTGTGAAAGGCTTTTTTAGTGCTTTGTTACGCAAAAAGTACGCAAAAAAATTAAAAAAAAGTATCAGATGTGTTCTATTTTAGCCTACTTCTTTTTTATTACATGGATATTACCTATATTGGGGGCGCAATAAGAGGGCGAGAGCACCCGACTGTGGTCTTCGACAGGGTGACAGTTTAAGAATAATGATCAGTGAAAACTGACAGCGTTTTTATCAATGTAAAGGCAAGGCATTCTGCTTGGTCTTCGTTCACTCCTTATTCTTTTGCTGCTGTGTATTGGCATGGCACCTTCTTTGCGTTGTGTTGTTGTACACATTGATGTTGTACCGATGGATAAAAATAAAAACCACACTTTAGTAGGATTGAAATGCATATGAAGTTTCCTGTTAGTAAACTAGCCACTGCCGTGACCGCCAGTATCCTGGGGATCGCACTTTCTGCTCATACCAGCGCCCAAGCCGATGCGCCAAGCATCGCCTTACAAACCAATGCCAGCGCACAAACTCAGGCCGATAGCCCGTTGCCCAAGCGCTACATCATTAAGTACAAGAAAACCTCGGGCAATACCGAGCTGCGCCGCAGCGGTTTAATGGCAATCAAAGACGGCGAGTTGACCAAAGCCCAGCGCAAGCTGATGAAGCACGGTGCCAAGGTAAAATTGCGCATGAAAAACAATCATGCGATTGCGGCTGAGTTGAGTGCTCAGGCGATTGCCGAACTGCGCATGGACCCAGAGGTAGAGTACGTAGAAGAAGACGTGCCGCGCCGTCTGATGGGCCTGTACAACGACGACGTTGGCAACCCGGCGGCCACGCAGATTACCCCCTATGCCGTCTATCAGTCACAGGCTAACCAGCTGAACCTGCAGTCAGGTCAGAAAGTGTGTGTGATTGACTCGGGTATTGCCGGCTCTACCGGTGAAACCGGCGGTCTGAACAACGATTTCAATTGGAGCACCATCACCGGTGATAACGATTCGGGCACCGGCAACTGGTTTGCCGACGGCGGCCCGCACGGTACGCACGTAGCCGGCACCGTGGGCGCCATAGACAATGGATTTGGTGTGATCGGTATGGCGCCAGGCGTGCCCATGCACATCATCAAAGTATTTAACAACGACGGCTGGGGCTATTCTTCAGATCTAGCGCAAGCTGCTTCCCTGTGTACCGATGCCGGTGCAACTATCATCACTATGAGTTTGGGCGGTGGTGCAGCTAACGCCACAGAAGAAAACGCCTTTAAAGAATTCACCAACAATGGTGGCTTGGTATTGGCGGCTGCAGGTAACGATGGCAACAGCGTTCGCTCCTACCCAGCAGGTTATGATTCTGTGATGATGGTGGGCGCGAATGACAGCGACAATGCCATTGCCGATTTCTCCCAGTTCCCGTCCTGTAACGCTGCAAAAACCAACTGTGTTGAAGTCACAGCCGGTGGCGTTAACACCTTGTCCACCTATCCAGCCGGCGGTGCGACTCTGCCCAGCCTGAATGTCGATGGCAATGACTACGCGTCTTCCGCCTTTGAAAATGTTGGCTCTGTAACCGGTGCAACTTTCTACATGGGCACTGCCGAAAGCACCAATTCTGGCGCAAGCGGAAAAGTGTGTGTGATTGATCGCGGTAACATTTCTTTCCACGATAAAGTACAAAACTGTCAAAACAGCGGTGGCATTGGTGCCATTATCGTGAATAACGTCGCCGGTGTATTGTCGGGCACCTTGGGTGATACCAATGCCACCACTATTCCTGCAGTGGGCGCGGCGCTGGAAGATAAGTCTGCCCTGGTAAGCTCGGCCTCTGCTACGGTTGCGGTGCAGCCAGGCGACTACGGCTACATGAGCGGTACTTCCATGGCAACGCCGGCTGTAGCGGGTGTGGCTGCATTGGTTTGGTCTAATCACCCAGCCTGTACCGGTACCGATATCCGCAATGCACTGAAAGCCACGGCAGAAGATGCCGGTGCGAACGGTCACGACGTGTATTTTGGCAACGGTATTGTAAAAGCCAAAGCGGCCAGTGATTACCTGACAACCTTTGGTTGCGCGGGCGACACCGGTGGCCCAGGCCCTGTAGAAGGTACGCTGGAAAACGGTGTGGCTAAAACCGGTTTGAGTGCCAGCACTGGCGATGAGTTGATGTTCACGCTGGAAGTGCCCGCCGGGGCTACTAACTTGAACTTTGCAACCGCCGGTGGCAGTGGCGATGCCGATTTGTACGTGCGCTTTGGTGCCGCACCTACCGCTAACACCTACGACTGCCGTCCCTACAAGAGTGGCAACACTGAGTCGTGTGCCATCAGCAATGTGCAGGCCGGTACCTACCATGTCATGTTGAAAGCCTACTCCACCTTTGACGGCGTGAGCCTGACGGGCTCCTTTACCGAGCCTACCTCTGGCGGCGGCGGTGCGGGCAGCGCAAGTGCCACGGATCTCTCGGGCAACCGTCGTGCCTGGGCACACTACACGGTAGAAATTCCTGCCGGTATGACCAGCATGAACGTAGTTATGTCAGGCGGTACAGGTGATGCCGATATGTACGTTCGTCGCGGCGCTCAGCCCACCTCCAGTGCCTATGACTGCCGCCCCTATGAAAGTGGCAACAACGAAACCTGTAACTTTAGCAACCCAGGTTCAGGCACGTGGCACATTAGCATTTATGGCTACCGCGCCTACTCGGGTGTAGACCTGAATGTAGATTGGCAGTAAGTTTCGCCAGCAACATTTAGCGTTTAACGCATTGAAAGGGGCTCCTGAAAAGGGGCCCTTTTTTTTATTGCGTATCTGGTCGCTGGCAGTCATTGGTGTAGGCGCTCGCCGTGACCAGGCCCAGCTTCTTGCAGCAGTCTTTACCGGTGCTGTTCGCGGTGATTGGCAGCGCTGTTTTAGGTGGCAATGTCTGGTACATTGAAACGCTGTTTTTAACAGATGAACACCGCGCATTGGCACAGTGAGGGCTCGTACAATGATCGTTCAATGGATAGTTGCTGGTCGTTGGGTATTGGTTGGCGTGGCGTTGCTGCTCGGTGCTTGTGGCGGCGGTAGCGGTGGCGGGGCAGGGCATGTGCACCCGGCACCGCCACAGCCAACTGCGCCCACAGTAACGGCCAGCGAGCTTATGGGCAGTGATTGTGTCAATGGTTTTGCGGGGCGTTACCCTTGTTCGCATGTGGACTTCGTCGGAGGCTTGCAGTTTTCGGCCCAGGCCTCAGACATTTGGGGCTGGCAGGATGCACTCAATGGCGACGACTATGCCTTGGTGGCATTAAGTAATGGCACGGCCTTTGTACGCATCAGTGCGCAGGGTACATCGACGTTTGCCGCCTTTTTACCTACGGCCTCCGGCAGCTCAGGTTGGCGCGATGTCAAGGTGGTCAACGGTCACGGAGTCGTGGTCAGCGAGGCCGAAGGGCATGGCATGCAGGTGGTGCATTTAAAAGGCTTGGTTGATCAGAATAATGGCGCAGTGATCGCGCCCATTGCGCATTATCAGGCCTTTGGTTCGGCGCACAATGTGGCGGTGAACGAGGCAACCCAATTTGCCTATGTGGTGGGGTCCGACAGCTGTGCCGGTGGGTTACATATGATCGATATGTCCGATCCACATCAACCGGCGTTTGCGGGTTGCTTTAGCGAAGACGGCTACACCCACGACGTGCAGTGCGTGATTTACTGGGGCGACGATCCTGTATACCGGGGGCGCGAACTGTGTTTTGGCGCCAATGAAGATACATTGACTATCGCCGATGTTACCGATAAGTCGGCGCCGGTTTTAGTGGCGAAAATTGCCTACGATCAGGTGGGGTACACCCATCAGGGCTGGCTCTCTGAGGACCACAACTACTTTATGTTAGGCGATGAATCCGACGAATTAAATTTTGGTATTCGCACGCGCACGCTGGTCTTTGATGTCAGCAGGATTGCCCAGCCTCGGTTTACGGGTGCACACATGAGCAGTACTCAAAGCATTGATCACAATCTTTATGTAAAGCAGAATCACGTTTTTCAGGCTAATTACACTGCAGGCGTGCGTATTCTTCGCACCGGTAATTTGGCGTTTGGCGAGCTGGCCGAGGTGGCATTTTTTGACACCTGGCCCAGTGGCGACACGGCGCTTTTTGAGGGGGCCTGGAGTGTCTATCCGTTTTTTGACAATGGCTTCATTGTTACCGCCAATATTAGCGGCGAATTTTTTGTGCTTGCCCCTCGCTTAATGGCTGTACCCGAGTGCGATGACGGACTCGACAACGACGCCGACGGTCAAACCGACTTCCCACAAGATACCAGTTGCACCAGCTTGGTGACTGATTATGAGTCCTAACCGAGCGAATTGTACCCGCGTATAACTTGCGAAGGCTTTGGGCGATCAGTGAGCGAGGCGCTGGTCAAGCCGTGGTCAAGTGATTAGTATGTGGGCTGCCCAACCGCGAAGGACATTGGCGCGCTAAACACTGCGCATCAACGCGAGACAAATTTAATAACGTGCTCGTCTAAGGATCAGCTTGCTATGCCCAGTGATACTCCCATGGCCTCCCCCTATGAGCGGCCCAATTACCGCCTGTACGTGCTAGGGCTCCTAACCCTGGCCTACGTTTTTAACTTTGTCGATCGGCAGATTATCTCCATCTTACAGGAGCCTATTAAGCTGGAGTTTGGCTTGTCCGATACCCAGTTGGGTGTGTTGAATGGTTTTGTGTTCGCCATTTTTTATGTGGGCTTTGGTATCCCCATTGCGCGCTGGGCCGACAAGGGGTCGCGCAGGAATATCATCGCGCTGGCTATTTCACTTTGGAGCATCATGACGGCTCTGTGCGGGGTGGCCCAATCCTATGTACAGCTGCTGGCGGCGCGCATCGGCGTGGGCGTCGGCGAGGCGGGTTGTAGTCCGCCTGCGCATTCTATGATCTCCGATATTTTTCCGCAAAAGCACCGCGCAACGGCCATGGCAACCTATTCGCTAGGTATTAACGTGGGTATTTTGCTGGGGCTCTTGATGGGCGGTTGGTTGAACGAGCTGTACGGGTGGCGCGTTGCCTTGTGGGCCGTCGCCGCGCCGGGTTTACTGGTGGCGCTGCTGTTGAAATACACGGTGGTAGAACCTGCGCGCAATGGGCGGAAAGTTGTGGCTGGCGAAGCCGCGCACCGGTCGACGGTGGCGCAAGACACGCTGCCTTTTATGCAGGTGGTACGTCATTTTTGGTGTTCGCGCACCGTGCGCTGGATGGCGCTGGGCGCTGGCCTAAGCAGTTTTGTGGGCTATGGCCTTGCAAACTGGATGCCGTCGTTTTTGGTGCGCAGCCACGGCATGGGCACCGGTGAAATTGGCAGTTGGCTCGCCTTAATCGCCGGCGTGGGCGGGGCCCTTGGCACCTTTGCCGGCGGCTACCTGGCCGACCGGCTGAGCCGATATAACGTGCGCTGGTTGTTGTGGATTCCTATGTGGGTATTGTTGCTATGTGTTCCGCTGCTCTCATTTACCTTGCTGATTGAGTCGAAGCTGCAAGCCATGCTGATGTACATTGTGCCCGGCAGTATCATGACGGGCTATATGGGGCCGGCCATCGCCGTTACCCACAATCTGGCCGATAGCCGTATGCGCGCGATGGGTTCCGCGCTGTTGTTTTTGGTGATCAATATCATTGGGCTAGGCTTAGGGCCTGTGGTGATTGGTGGGTTAAGCGATTGGTTTGGCGCCACTTTGGGAGCCGACGGTTTGCGCTATGCCATGTTGTCGGCGGTTATTGCCGCTGGCTTGTTGGCGGCTTTTTGCTTTTACGTGGCTAGCCGGTCTTATCCCGCAGAGCTGGCGCAACAAGAGCTGTCGCAAACCGGTGGCTAGGACTGCACCCGGCGGACGCGGCGCTTGAGCTTTAGCGAGGTTACAGGCATACTATACCCCAGTATGTAATGTTGAGTGACCGCCATGTCCCATACACCAAAGCAGCGCAGTAAATTATTAACTCGTGTCCGCCGCATTCGCGGTCAGGCCGAGGGTCTTGAGAAATTGCTGACGCAAGAGGGCGAATGCGCTAAGGTGCTGCAGCAAATTGCGGCAATCCGCGGTGCCATTAACGGTTTGATGGGCGAGGTGCTGGAAAGTCATATTCGTGAACATTTAGGTGTGCACGATATTTCTGCGGCCGAGCGCGAAGCCGATGTCGAAGAGGTGGTCAGCGTCCTGCGCTCCTACCTTAAGTAGACGATCAGTTGCCACTAACTCATTTAAGTCTTGGTTTTTAAGATCCTAGCATGCGCCACTTTCGCGATACCCAACCGCCCGCCCTTTGGCATCTGCTGCTGATTTTAATGTTGGTGCAGGGGCTGTTTGTGGCGTTGGAGTTCGGCCGGGAGGCCGGCCATGTGATCGACGGCGAAGACCCATTGCACCTTTTGGCGCTGGAACTGCCATTGTCGGATGAGCGTGTGGCAGCCAATGCCGGCAGCGCCGATAACGCGCTTGCTGTTTCGGCCGACAGTTGCGATCACTGTTGTCTTTGCCACGGCCACGGTTCCCATGCCGCCACTCTGAGCGGTAACTTTCTGCCAGATTTTCCGCCCAACAAGAGTGAGCCTGCCTTTGTGTTCCCCGCTTTCTGTGGCAGCCATCCCGAATCCATCTATCGCCCGCCCATTGTGTAACGCTGTTTTCTCCAACGTTTAAACCCTTAGTTTTAACGAAAACAGGACAGTGTTATGTCAACTTCCCTATTGGCCGGGCGGCGCACTGGCGCGCGCTTGGCGCGTGATTGTGGCCGGCTTCTACCGTCGCGCATTGGCAGTGCCGCTGCATTGCGCTCATCCTTTTGTTGCCTAACACCAAGGCAAAAATCAGCCGTCGTTTGCATCGAGCGGCGACAACCAGCAAAAACGTCGCATCGCTTTGTCGGCGCGGCCTCACCATCGCACATTGCGATTCGGCTAGCGAACGCCGCCCGCTCAACTGGAATCCGGTACTGCGCAATATATTTGTGTAGACAGCTGTACCGCTATCCAAGCGCTCGGCGCCACTTGCGGGGGGCGGTGGGATGAGGATGTATAACCAGCGTTTTTTGCGTCCCTGGTGCGCAATGGTTTTAATAATGGTGTTCGGGGTTGCGGCGGCGGTGACCTATGCGGGCGGACACGGGGCGGTCGATCACGCACCGTCGACAGGCATGCAGAATCGGGCCGAGCCAGCCGAGAGCGGGCCGCACGGCGGTCGCGTATTGCGCCAGGGCGACACCACCCTAGAGCTGGCAATATTTGAAGACGGCGTGGCGCCAGAGTACCGCGCGTGGATTCAGCGGGCGGGGAAACCCGTTGCGCAGGCTGACTTAACAGTGACCCTGGTGCGGCTAGGGGGCGTTGAACAACGGGTTGAATTTGTCCGCAAGGGAAATTACTGGCTCGGCCAGGGGACAATTGAAGAACCGCATTCGTTCGATGTGAGCGCTGAACTTCGATTGGGTGATCAAACCTATCGATGGCAGTGGTCATCCTACGAAGGGCGCGTCAATATTGCTGCACCCCTGGCCGCAGAGAGTGGCATTCGCACCAAAGCGGCGGGCGGTGGCAGCATCGCGCGCGTTGTTCAAGTCTACGGGCGGTTAGTTACGCCCGTGGAAAATGTTGTGCAGGTGCGCGCACGGTTTCAGGGGCTGGTAGGTGCCGTAAATGTCAACCTGGGGGACGCGGTAAAGCAGGGCGACATACTGGCCTATGTGGAGTCCAACGACAGTTTAAAATCCTATCCGGTGCGCGCGCCCATCGATGGCATGGTGCAACAGCGAACCGCCAACACGGGAGAGTTGACGGCTGCTCAGCCGCTCTTTGTATTGGCTAACCATTCTCAGCTCTGGGCAGAGCTTCAGGTATTTCCCGGTCAACGGACCGCCGTAAAATTGCATCAGCCGGTAGCCCTTGAGCATAACGGCCATACCCACGCGAGCAAGATTGCCAGTGTGACGCCGGCGCAAACCGGCGAGCCCTATGTCGTTGCCAGGGCAAAGGTGGCCAATACCAATGGGGAAATGGCGCCCGGTGATCTCGTGGCGGGGCGAATCGAAATTCAGCGGATTAGCGCACCTATAGTCGTGGAAAATGCGGCGCTTCAAACCATCAGAAACTGGCAGGTGGTGTTTGTGAATGTCGGCACCGACTACGAAGCCAGGCCCTTGGTATTGGGTGCTTCAGACGGCCAGTACACCGAGGTGTTGAGCGGATTAAGGCCCGGCGAACACTATGTGTACGAAAATAGCTATCTCATTAAAGCGGACATTTTAAAGTCTGGCGCGGCACACGATCACTAAGGGGAGAGTGCAATGATTAATGCAATTGTGCGCCTCTCGATCGAAAGGCGTTATGTCGTTTTAAGTGTCATTTTGCTGTTGGTGGGCGCGGGTATTTGGAGCTATAAGCAGCTCCCCATAGATGCGGTGCCCGATATCACCAATGTGCAGGTTCAGATTAACACCGAGGCACCGGGCTACTCGCCGCTAGAGGCAGAGCAGCGAATTACCTTTGCCGTGGAAACGGGCCTGTACGGTCTGCCAAATTTGGCCTACACACGGTCGTTGTCCCGGTATGGATTGTCGCAAGTTACGGCGGTGTTTGACGAGGGCACAGATATCTATTTCGCCCGCAATCTCATCGGTGAGCGACTGGCCGCGATCAAGAGCGCGCTTCCTGCTGGCCTGGAGCCGACCATGGGGCCGATCGCCACCGGGCTGGGGGAGGTTTTCAGTTATACCCTGCAAGCACAGCCGGGCGCGCGACAGGAAAACGGCGCGCCCTTTGATGCCACGGCACTGCGCGAAATTCAGGACTGGATTATCAAACCTCAGCTGGCACAGGTCCCGGGCGTTGTCGAAATTAACACCATCGGCGGTTACGACAAACAGTATCACGTGACGCCCAATCCGCAAAAAATGTTGGAGCTGGGCGTGACCTTTGCAGCGGTTTCTCGCGCGCTGGCTGAGAATAACAGCAATCGCGGCGCCGGTTATATTGAGCGTCACGGCCAACAGCTGCTGGTGCGATCGCCCGGTCAATTGCAATCCATAGAGGACATTGAAAACGTCATTGTCGGCGTGCACGGCACCGTGCCCGTGGCGGTGAAGGATGTCGCCCAGGTTGCCATCGGCAAAGCGCTGCGTACCGGCGCGGCAACCCGCGACGGCAGCGAAACGGTCTTGGGTACCGGGATGATGCTCATCGGCGAAAACTCGCGCAGGGTTGCGCGCGATTTAGCGTTGAAATTAACGGCCGTTCAATCGCTTTTGCCGGCAGGTGTGACTGTTGAGGCCGTCTACGATCGAACAACCCTGGTCGACAAAGCCATAGCCACCGTCAGGAATAACTTGTTGGAAGGCGCCTTGTTAGTTGTGGCGGTGCTACTGTTATTGCTCGGAAATGTGCGGGCCGCACTCATCACCGCCGCGGTGATTCCGCTGTCTATGTTGGCCACCATTTCCGGCATGGTACAAGCCGGTGTGTCTGCCAACTTAATGAGCTTGGGTGCGCTGGATTTTGGCCTGATAGTCGATGGCGCGGTGATTATCGTTGAAAACTGCATTCGGCATTTAGCGGCAGCCCAGGGGCAGTACCGGCGCCCGCTGCATTTGCGCGAGCGGCTCGACACTGTGGCGCAGGCGACGGCCGAGGTTATACGCCCGAGTCTGTTCGGGGTCGCCATCATAACCGTGGTGTACATTCCCTTGTTTTCGCTAACCGGCGTGGAAGGCAAGATGTTTCACCCAATGGCGGCGACGGTGGTGATGGCACTGCTCGCCGCCATGCTGCTGTCGCTGACGGTGGTGCCGGCTGCTGTGGCGGTGTTTATGGGCGGCAGCGTTAGCGAAAAAGAAAGCCCTCTGATCAGTGCGAGCAAATCCGTTTACCGGCCGATTCTGGAGTTGGCTCTGGCAGGCCGTTGGCTGGTGGTGGCTGTGGCTTCGCTTGTGACCGGTGTTTCCATTTGGTTGGCCACGACCATGGGGTCGGAATTTATACCGCAGCTCAACGAGGGCGATATTGCGTTGCACGCGCTGCGAATTCCGGGAACTGGCATGGAGCAGGCAGTGGCGATGCAAAAACAGCTGGAAGCGCGCATTCGCGCCTTTCCCGAAGTTGATAAAGTATTTGCAAAAATTGGCACCCCGGAAATTGCCACCGATCCAATGCCACCCAGTGTTTCAGATAATTTTATTATGCTAAAGCCGCAGCGGGAGTGGCCCGACCCCTCTAAATCCAAACACGCTCTGGTAGCCGAGATAGAAGCGGCGCTTACGCGCATTCCCGGCAATAACTACGAGTTCACCCAACCCATTCAAATGCGCTTTAACGAGCTGATTTCCGGTGTGCGCGCCGACCTTGGGATAAAGGTGTTTGGCGATGATCTGGTGCAGCTTGAGCAATCTGCTCAAGCCATTTTGCGCATCGTCGAGCGCCTTGAGGGCGCGGCGGACGCGCGGGTTGAGCAGGTTGAGGGTTTACCCATGCTGTCGATTGAGCCTAATCGCGTGGCGCTGGGCCGCTTTGGATTGAATGTGAGCGAACTGCAGACGTTTGTAGCTGGTGCCATTGGCGGCGAGGATGTTGGGCTGATTTATGAGGGCGACAGGCGCTTCCCGCTGGTTGTACGCCTACCGGAGACGATGCGGCAGGATATCGACAGTTTGTCTTATCTACCTGTGGCATTGCCTTCAGGTGGTTATGTGCCATTGGGCGAGGTGGCTACGCTATCCCTGAAACCGGCCCCGGCGCAAATCAGCCGCGAGAATGGCAAGCGCCGAGTGGTAGTGACGGTCAACGTGCGAGCGCGGGACCTGGGCAGTTTTGTAGCGGAAGTTGAACGCGAACTGACAGCGCAAGTGCGCCTGCCCAGCGGCTATTGGATTGAATATGGCGGCACCTTCGAGCAGTTGGCCTCGGCTACCCAGCGTTTGAGCATTGTGGTGCCAGTGACCTTGGTTGTTATCTTTGGATTGTTGTTGATGGCCTTCGGTTCGCTGAAAGATGCGCTGATTATTTTTACGGGCGTGCCGCTTGCACTCAGTGGTGGTGTCTTGGCTCTGTGGTTGCGCGACATGCCGCTGTCTATCTCTGCTGGCGTCGGCTTTATTGCGCTGTCGGGGGTGGCTGTGCTCAACGGATTAGTGCTGGTGTCGTTTATTCGCGAACAGTGGCAGGCGACGGGTAACTTGCGACCCTCGGTGGTGGAGGGGGCCTTAACGCGCTTGCGACCGGTATTGATGACGGCGCTGGTGGCGAGTTTAGGTTTCGTGCCCATGGCGCTCAATACCGGCACTGGCGCAGAAGTGCAGCGGCCACTGGCGACGGTAGTCATTGGCGGTATCGTGTCCTCGACATTGCTGACATTGTTGGTGTTACCGGTACTTTATCATTGGGTACACGAGCGCAGCCGCCAGTGGGTGTCCAGCCGCTAGTGATGCCGGGCGGGCGCGCTGGTGTTAGCCGGCGGGCCTGTTTGTGTTTGTCGCGGGTGCCCAAGTCACCCGATAGCGCCATTACCTGCGCTTCGCAAGGGCAGGGTTGAGGTACGAAACCCTGCCACTGTGTCGATAGCTTGCTTGGGATTAGCGGACTCTAACTAGCTGCAGTGATTTCTTGGCGAAAGGTGCGGTGTAGGTAATATCCCAGTGGGTGAGTAGTTTGCCTAAAGCGCGCTGGGGTTTATCGAGGATAATGGCCTGAAAGCGGGTGTTCTCGTAAAACGTAAACTCCAAACAGGATGGGTGGATGATTTTTGGGTCGCTGAACAGGCCGAACGTATAGCTGCGGCCCAGATCCACCCGCTCCTGTATTGTGTAATCGCGGCTTAAGCGCAGTAGGTGCAGGCATTCCTCATAGGGGCAATCATCGGTGCTGATCACTAGGAAGCTGCCATCGGCGAGCCGGTATTGGGCTTCAAGTACCACGCCGGGAACTGAAGCGCGTGGGCCCAGGCCAGTAACGCTGAGCAGCGAGTGAGATTCGCGGGTGGGCGTTAGGGAAAAAAATGCTATCTGTTCCAAGGTGCAAATATTCCTGCGCGCGTGCTTGAGGTTTTCCGAGTGAATTGCTCATTGGGCGGCAGCTCACTTATCCAATTTTTGCTAAAACCGACAGCGGCGTTATGCCTATTAGCCGCGACTATCAACAACAGCTTTCGATAACATCTTGGCACCCAGTTACGACCGGCGCGAGGTCGCTAAGGTGTATGTCTAGCCTACGTGTGGGCGCCTGGGCGCAATGCCGAGGCGCCTGCGGAAAACGCCTTAATTGCAATCGGCGCTGTAGTTAAGCACCACTTTGGATACCGGGTTTGAGTTGGGATGTGCATCGTTCATGGTATTAATTAAAAAACCCTGTAGCGCTGTTTCGATACTCTTGCGCATTTTGGGGTCCTGTAGGTAATTCGCCGCTTTTTCTTTGATTTTCTCGGTGATGATGGCGGCGGTATCTGCCGCAATATCGTCTGTGAGGTCCGTGTAGAAGATGCCATCAAGGGCGGCTACCACCTCCAGCGATGGGGATAGATTGGTATTGGTCCAAACAATGGGCGGTGTGTTCACCTGAATAATGCCTTCCTGTTCGGAAAGTACTTTTTGACACCAGGCCCAAGACTGCAGGTCGTAGCCAAAGGTAAAGGTGTATTCGGCCTTGTAGATAATGTCGATCTTGTCGTTCAGTAAACCGACGCCGCCGCTGGGCTTGTCGTAGGTTTTTTCATGCCTGAATACCAGGTCTGTTTTGACAGTGGCAAATTCAAAGGTCAGGGCATCTTGCAGGATGCCATCGCTGCTGGAGACTTTTCGCATTTGCTCGAGTGCGGCAATTCTGTCTTTCTGGGCCGACCATTGCACGCCCAGGTAGGCAAGCCCCACAGCGGAACCAATAAAGAGTATGGTGAGAATTAAAACGATGCTGATACCACCTGTCATGCGCGTATAGTTCATTGTTATGCCTTAGTCCGGGTGTGTGACGTTGATTGCGTTGAGGGCTTTGCGCCTATCGATGCTGCGGATAGGGGCATGTAAGAGCAATTGCTATGTACAATCTTAGCTATGGTCGAGGTTACCACAGTCGCTTTTAATTGAAACAGGCCGCTAAGCATTCAGGTGTACACCTGATGCGCAAGCCCGTTGGCCTGACGTGAAGGTGCGTTTTGGTTGGTTCTCTACTTAGCCGGCACGACATAGCGACCACTATGCCTTGGTATCAAATACGCCATCCCAAAGCGCGTTTACAAAGCCGAAATTCTTATTCCCTAACTGGTGATGCCTTGCATGCTGCTGAGGTAACCTGTTTACAAATGATGTCGCCGTATTGGACGCGCGAATCGACAGGTTGCTGTGAATAAAGATGGTAAATAACATGCCGCTAAAGTGCAGTACAAAGGCTACGCCAATGCTCATGGGTACCAGCAACATAAACAAAGGCGCTGATATCCCAATAAAGACTGCCTCTATAGGGTGTACGCTGTAGGCGCTCCACGGCGTAGTGCGCGCTGAGCGATGGTGTACGCCATGAACGTTTATCAGCCTCGGTGTGTGCAGCAGCCGATGGATAAAATAGGAGTAGGTTTCGTAAAAGATAATAAACGCCATAACCTGCAAGATGAGTGTCGCCGGTGAGCCGGGCCACAGCGTGCTGTAAACCATTCGAGTGAATAGGCTCAATAGGGCAAAAATGCCGCACGCGACTATGCCGAAGCGGATTTCGCGATGCCGTTGCCCAGCCCTTGTTTCTCTAAGATCTATCCACTGAGCCAGGCGTCGGTTAACGAGTAACAGACTCAACCTCTCAATGGTGTAAGCACTCATCAAATAAGCGGCCGTATTGGCGACAAAGGCAATTGCCAGCGCTATTGTCCAGTGGGCGCTCAACCAATAGCGCAGTAAATCATCAATGATATGCATGGAGCTTTATCTGTCTGTACGCCTGACGTGGGTCGTCGCGGCTCAATGTCGGATAGGTTTGAAGCTGAAGTCTGCCCTTTAGCGGCAAATTTGTCGAATCAAAATAGCCGCTAAGCTTCGCGCGGAGCTGCTCATGGCAATCATCTGCCTATACGCGTCGGGAGCACGTAGCAACGGCATCCGTATGTCTAGGTAAGGGGCGCTGCTGGCCCCACAGCGCACAGCCAGCGTCGCCTGCTTCCCGATGCTTTCTCACAGACATTTTCGCAGGTCTCGCCCAGCGGGCTCTTGTGGTAGCGCGAAACAGTGCAGGGAACAGCGCATGCAAAATATTGAGCCTTGCCCCCCTTATGGCGGCCGTTTAGGCGATCTGGCATATCGGTGCGTTTAGCGCCCCTAATCACTAGGGGCGCAGTTGGAATGGTGCACTATTTCATTTCGGCCATAAACGCCTTATCAAAGGTGTTTAAAGTCAAGGTTAGCAACGCGTAAAACTCGTCGGCGGTGCCATCAATAGAGCGCCTTACCCAAAAGCCCGGTGCGGTAAAGGCTTCATAGTCGTCGTAACCCTGATTTGCCAAGCCATTTGAAAAGGTGCGGAATGCCTCTTGCAAGTGATAGCTGGGTTGCGATTGAAACGGTAGGCGCCCACTTATTGCCTGGGCTTTTTCAATCACCCGCTGGTAAGAAATCGCGATTTCGGGATTTTTTGTGGCTTCTGCATAGGCCAGGTAGTAGGTGCGCAGGTATCGCTTAAACTCGACGTCATACAAGGCTTGCGCTTGTGACACAAATATCGCGTTGGCAAAAATATCCTGCAATAGCGAGCCTAGTTTGATTAAGAATGTGGGATTGTAATGACCAAACTCTGTGGTGCTTGTGTAATCGATGCCATTTTCATGGGGACCACTTAAGAAGGCCTTTTCGTTGAGCAACATTTCCAGTGCCTGCTTAGCCAGTACTTGCTTGGCTATTTGGTAGCGTCCCCGAATGCCCCTGTCGGACAGCCAGCTGTGTATCGCCCCGTGCGATAAGTCGGCACTGACTTCTAACGATGGCCACTGGGTAGATAACGTCAGCAGCTGTTGCACGGCTTGGTCTTTGTTGGCAGACAAGCCCTCCCACTTGGATAGGGGCAAGAATACCGTTGGTTGATTATTCGGTGGTGGCGCAATGCTTGGCAATGACTGGGGGCCCTGTTGCGCTAACTGGTAATGTGTGGCGATTGAGCCGCTGCAAACGTCGCCTTCCTCTTTGCCCTGTAGCCATTGCTTTAAAAATTCCGTGCGCTGCCGGGTAAGACTCGCCTTAGTTGTTGCGTCGCACAGGGGTTGAATACTGCCGTAGTAGCCGCGCTCTCCAGTGTGGGGGTAGTACAGTGCCATATCGGCATCGCGCAATTTAATCCATGCCAGCTGGGCGGTGCGCAAGGCATCTAAAAATTTTGGATTGTCTGCGTACAGCGCTCTTACCTCTTGATAGACGAGGTTCAGCTCAGCGTCGGCGGTTTTGAAATCCTGGTGGGCACATTGATTCAACGCCAGCTGCGTATTCGCGGATGATTCACACTCGCTGGATGCGACGGTCGAAAGAGAAAAAAGGCAAAAAAGCAGGCCCGTTAGTGGTAAACGTTTCAAGGTGTCAACTCCTTAACCACAAATTTGCAGCGATTTGCACATAGGGCGGCGCGATTGCGGTGATTTTAGGTGGCTAGAACTAATTAAGAAGGTGCGAGTGTATAGCATGGTCGCCTCAAAATCTTTTTTAGATCCGGGGCTCCGGGTTCTTGCTTTGCGTCATTGGTGGGCGGGTGGCATTAGGTTATACCGATTCGCCTGTACAGAGATTCGACAGGCAATATCATTGGCCCTCCTTGCGAGCCTACAAGTCGCCAATTCTTACCAATCTGTTGTCGTTCACTGAATGTGAGTCTCAAAAATAATGGTTTAGGTGCCAAAACGCCCGCCGAGAGTGAGCTTCTGGCCTCAGGCTTGATCGGCAGACCTGCACTAAAGTAGGCGTCGAAAACTTATACAGCTGTGCCAACTCGGGTGCAGCGCGGGAAATTTTGTTGTACAAAAAACAGCCAGTTACGTGGCTGGTACATAGATTGCAAATCTCTTGTGGTTGTAACAAGGGAGTGTTGAGCATGGCAACGTCACTGCGGGCAAATAAAAAAATCGTCATACTTTGTGATGGTACCTGGAACGAACCGGATGCTCCCTGTCCCACAAATATTGTCAAGCTGGCGCGCTGCATAGCCCCGCGCGACAGCAAGGGCTTAGTGCAAACGGTTTTTTATGATCAGGGCGTGGGTACAGAGGGACGCCTGGATAAATACCTGGGCGGCGCCTTCGGTAAAGGTGTCGCCAAGAATGTTTTGGATGGCTATCGGTTTCTTGCGCACAACTACACGCTGGGCGACGACATCTACCTGTTTGGTTTTAGTCGAGGAGGCTATACCGCGCGCGCCATCGCGGGCATGGTGGCGTGTATTGGCCTGCTGCCAAAGCATCGTCTGGGCGAGCTGAAAGACGCCTACGCTTACTACCGCACCGAACCTGCCAAGCGCAACCGCAATCTTTTCGAGTTAGGGCAAAACACCGAGATCAGAATGGTTGGCGTGTTTGACACCGTCGGTGCGCTGGGCGCACCCACTCATACAGGCCAACGGCTTAGCCGCAACTGGATAGGCTTCTTCGACACGACCCTGTCGCCCAAGGTTCGCAGTGCCTATCAAGCACTGGCCATTGACGAGCAACGCTCGCTGTTCGCGCCAGATATCTGGGTGGGCGAGGCGGCGCCCGATCAGACGGTTGAACAGTGTTGGTTTCGCGGCGCCCACTCCGACATCGGTGGCGGCTATCCCCAGGCCACATTGTCCGACATCGCACTGAACTGGATTGCCAAGGCGGCCATGCTGGAGGGCTTGGAGCTAACGCACCTGCCAGCTGATGCCGGCGCAGCGATGGTGAAACCTCATGATGCCATGACCGGTTTTTACAAAGCGCTGGGGCTGATTGGCAAAGGCAAGATTGATCGCTTGGCGGATCTGACCTTTAGCGAGCAGCAACAGCCGATAAATCTCACTGTGCATGCCAGCGCCGTGGAATATTTCACCAACCACCCAGAAGCTATCCGACTGTGGCATAACCCTAAGGCGGTGGCGACGAATAAACGGCTGGCACCGCGCGTTAAGGTGTCTCGATTAGAGGGGCGATTTATTCAGCTGGTGCAGCACGATCAACATTTCAATGCCGAAATAGTGGATGTCAACGATACCTTCGGCATGAAAGTGCACTGTGATAACGCCGAGAACTTGCAAGACGGCAAGGTCACGGCGCTTGTGCCGGGCATGAAGCCCACCCAGTTGCATAAAGTTTGGGGCAACGGGCGGGTAGTGGGGTTGCACTGAGTAGCCGAGGAACGCGTGTTTAGTGACCTGTGGTTCTTGCTCGAAAGGATCTAAATACAGAGCGCACAGGCAGACAAAAAGGAGGGTAGAAGGATGGATACAGTGAATACACAAGGTGCGACAGAGACGCGACATTGGTGGCAGTGGTTTTTAATATATCCTGCCTTCGCCATTGCGCTAATCGGTGCGGTACCCACTTACTTTGAGCTCTATCAGTCGCACCAAAAGGATGTGGCATTTGGCGATTCAAAACGGGCCGTGCTGCGCAATGAATTGTGGAAAAAAAACCTAGAGTGCTCGTCGGCGCCGATGGACCCGCTGATTACTGAGAGCAATATTAAAGTGGATGCGACTATCTGTCGCTCTGGCGATGTGTTAATTAGAGTGGTTGCCCCAGGAGACGAAAAACTCTTTGAGTGGGTGTCTATTGAAAATCTTTTTCCTAAGCGGATTGCCAGCTTTAGCCTGATATCTCGCGCCTATGCACAAAGCGATACGCCAATGAATGAGATGTCTTCACCGGTGGTGTTGTGCCAGCGCTGGCTCAATAATTCACTGCTTCTGCGCCGGGTTTCTTATGGTGTCAATAATTGCGTGGATGAAACCATCAATACCTACTCCGGCCAGGTGGTGAGCACTCGCCCAGCGCCCTGTCATTGTAATTAGGGGGCGTTATGAAAATTATCATTGCATGGTTGCTGTCCAATCTGTTGTTATTAACCACACTTGATGCAGGCGCGCAAATAGTAGATGGCACTGACACAAGCACTCCAGTCAGTAAGGCCGCAACGCAAGCGCCAAGCTCCGATCAAGATCACAGGTCTGAACACTATAAAAAGGCGAATAAGGAAACGGATGACGTTGAAGCGAGTGACACGGAACCCGTGGCGCTGCAGCAAGGGGTGCGCTACGAAGATGACGACGAGGATGATCAGCCGCTGATTGTTTCTGCGCCAATCTGACCAGTCACCCATTGTGGGTGGTATTAACTTTGTAAGTGAAAGTTCGGTGGGTGCAGCAACATTTACGTACCATTGACGAAAATTAACTAACTCCAGGGAAGATAATGACTACTAATAATTTGGTGTGTGTAAACGTTCTAGGTGTATTGCTGACGACTTGGGCATTGGTTGCCTCGGCCGGCTGGGAGCCAGCCAGTAATGGCGCAATACCGGTTGGCAGTATGGTGGTTGGTCACGAGTCCAACGGCAGCCAGCTCTATGCCTGCCGAGCCAATCACCAAGGCGGCATGCACCCCGGCAAGGTAAGACCGGAATTTGGCGCCTGTAATATCGGCTGGGGTGGCCAAGAGGTCGCGATTAAACATTACGAAACCTTTGTGCAGTGGAAGCCCGACGCCCATGGCGGCGTACCATCAGCTGCGGTCGTGGGCGGCCACGAAAGTAATGGTGCCGAAATCTACATTTGTCGCGGTCACTACAATGGCGGGCTACATGCCGGCAAGCTAAGAGCTGCCTTCAGAGGCTGTAATATTGGCTGGGGCGGCAGGGAAGTGGTGGTTAATCCCTATGAGGTGTTAATTCAGTAAAATGGGATTAATGGGTTAATAACTGATGCTTAAATATTGGGGCGTGTGATTCCGGCAATGGCGTGTTCCAATACGCTACCAATTGGGCCTGCTGCCCAATTGGTCTAGAAGTCCGATGCTGCTATTGGCTGATAAGAAAGGGGCGCTAAAAACGTTGCTTTGTTGTCGGCTGTTTATGGTGGCTGCGCCCCAGACCTTAATTTCTATATAGAAAAAACGCTTAACACTCAATTAACACGCCACGATGATCACTACCGCCATAATTTGGATCGGGTGTTGTTGCCGTAGCTGCAGTTTTGCAGACCCCGTAATCGAGAATTTTATGGGACTGCGGTCGAGTATCTTCGCTGGGCTTCACCACATTGCCACCCTGCCGGTCCATCCAAGAAAGATTTCCCTTAGCATCCTGGTTAAAATCACCTGCAATACACCAAGGATGGCTGCCTGCGTTGGTTTTGACGCTTTGCACAGCTTCATTGACGTATTGTTGGCCACCGGCGTGAATATTTCCAATGTAATAGTTTCCTACCAGTTTTCGCATTATCGGTCGCTTATATGTGTCACGTGACCAGCTAACGGCAGGTTTTCCGCTGTCTTTAAAAATCATTGCCATCGAGCAGCGAATATTTCCATTACCGTCATTTCGGTCCCATGTTAGAAACCAAACGTTGTAGTCATTGTATGTTCCAATGTTGGTCGGGTCTTGAAACTCACAGACACCTCCATAGCCAAGTTTATCGGGGAGATTACCGGCCTCTTGAATGCAAAGGATGTCTGGTGCGTGAGTATCAATTCGCTGTTTTATGGAATCCCATCGTTGACCTTGAGTATTCCAAGTATAGATTTTCATCATTAAATCCTTTTTTAGATTAAGATTGTTAAGTGTTTTTTGATTCTTAATTCTAATCTAAATTTTCAAAGCATATCCTCTACTGCATCTCATACATCGCCATAGCCGTTTTATCGAAAATAGGCCATAAAGGTAAGAGTGATTTTTTCCAGGATGTACTCTGTATTTTCACGGCTTTTCTAGTCCTCTTGATTCGGGCGATCAACCATACTCGTAAAATTTTACTTAATATCTTGCTTCTTTGGATGAGTCTATTTGATCATGACCAACTAATGACATTGCGAGATTTTCGCCGATAAGAGCGGTGTAGTGTAGTGTTTTCTTTTATTGGGGTGAGCGTAGGGTGTCATTAATAGGAAGATGACCCATGTGCCTGTGTCTTATGGCTGCACAGGGTAAACAAACAAGCTTGCTGCTGCTATACCAACGCTTGCTGCATTGGCCAGCATAAACCAAAAAAACAGCCTGCTTTTAAAGACAAATCCGAGTTTAAAGACTTTCTTGTATACCAAACCTTCAAGTGCAACATTGATGGCGAAATCCATAATAAATGTTGCGGACCAAGTGATAGGGTTAAATGTTCCCATATTAAACACGTGATAAAACAACAGACCGGGAAACACTTCCCAGGCTATACCAGCCAGCGGGATGAGTAAAATCCCAAGGATGGCGGAGGCCATATTGGCGGTAATGGTTGCGAGCAGGGCTTTTAACGGTGTTACCTTGAGTAATTCTCGAACAAACACATATTCAACTAACAGGCCAACAGAAATAGCCCACCACGAGAACAGTCGAGTTTCCAGATACAGTGCAGGCCATACAACATTAGCCTGCGCTGCTATTGGAAACAGCAATAATATCCCTATTACAAAACTACGCATTGACTTCCCTCTGGATTTTCGCGTTTGCCTGCGGGCGGGGAAGGAGCTGGAGGCTAGGAAGTATTAGTAAAATGATTGTGGTGCGCAAACTTAGGTGTTATTTATAGTAATGCCACTATTTACCCCTAGACTCTCTATGTACAGTTTCCTGCGATTCGACATCAAGTACTACACCTGTTCGTACTTCTTTTTTCGATTGTAAGTATTAAGTAAGTCGATCATGGATGCGGAAAAAGAGATGTTGGATATCTTTGCTGCTAGTGCTTCAGACCCGCCTTGTTGGGTGGATAGCCTATAATCAAATTTGGCGCTTAAAGCCGAAAAAATTGATTAACTACCGCCACGCGCTACCCGTTGCCACAATGTAGTGATTCATCACATACCGCCAGGGTATGACTAGTGGCGTAAGTACGACACCCATGCCGCAGGCAAACACTGTTTCAATAGCATATTGATCCAGTTCCTGGTTTAAGTGCATTGGTAGCGCGAATACTAACAACCAAATGGTTTTCCAGGTAAGTTCCAATAGTAGTACGGGGAGCATCTTGAGCGGGTATCGAATTCCCAGCAGAGCCATCAGTGAAAAACCCAGAAGGATGGCGTCAATTACCGTATCTGAGTTGGCGTAATTGCCAGATGTAGAAATGACGCTGGGTAAGAGCGTTACGCCAAGACCTACTGCGATAAGTGCATACATCGCCCTTAAAAGATAGAGCCGAACAATTCCTACGTCTTCCACGATAATCTCCTAATTAGCTTGCTCGTTGACTTGTGTTTTCACACTGCTGAAAATTTATAAGTCACAGTTGACGTGCGCCGACGATCTTCCTGGCCTATTGTCGCCGCTAGGCTTCGCAACTCGCTCTATCTGGCCAAAACGCTATGAAAAAGCTCATTTAACTGAGCCATCTCAAAGCATCTATCAACTTTAGGGGGCTTAATGTCTTCTAGTCTAGCGAGTTGCGTTTCTATGTACTGATTTAAGACCGGTATCGCAGGCGCCAGAATTTTTTCTTCACTCACCTTTTTACGTTCCAAGAGCGCATGAATTGTATCAATTAGCTCATTGTCAGTTACTAGTGATAGCACCTTATCAAATTCTATTGGGGCGGCTGAGCCATATTTTTCAAGCCATTGAATGGCAAACAAGGGACGCAATACATAGAAGTACTTTTTAAGTGGAACCATGTCCTGCCGCAGGTACCCCCGGTAATTGGTTTTTGCCATGCTTCGATAGTGATAAATGCCTTTTTCAGGAGAATATATATCAGGCAACAACTTAAGTGCTTTACTTCGAAAATATCCATCATCAATATAGGATATTGGCGATTGAATCCACTCGACAAATGCGGGATTTGACTTCCAAAATAGCTTCAATGCCTTCCTTACATCCCATCCGTTTAAATCAATATCATCAATTATTGGGTATTCAATAACATCTCGCTTATCTTCCAAATCCACTGCTAGATACCAGTCTGGCTTTCTTGCATAGATAAAACGAACATCGTAATCGCTATTAGGTGACGCAAATCCCCAAGCTCTGCTACCCGATTCGACCGCCATGAGAATTTTTACATCAAACCTTTCTTCGGTATTCTTAAGGCGGCTTAAAATATCTTCTCTAATCCGATTATCTATCATGGGTTTCCATTGAATCTACTAGCCTTCTTCCGTCATCACAGGCGTATCCGGTGCGCCACTAAGGCATGCACTCCAAAAGTGGGCTTTGTATTTTAAGGTTAAAAAATTACGTTAGGGTGTTACATATTTGACTAATTGTTAGGCGAAAAGTTTTATATTTCCACGGATAAATTGGCCAAGAACCATAATTGTTGAATCTTGATCAAGCAGACTGATCCATTAGCCCGGATTGATAAAGGCCTATTTTCGATATTATGGGGTAAAACACCATGAAAGCACACTCCAAATTGCGATTTAGAAGTATTACCCCTTGATTCTTAATCCTTCGGATATCTTTTCTTTTATACTATCTGGAGGAATGTCGAAAAAATATGTATTGCTTCGTATGGGCGTTGTCAGTGGCACAATCATGCACGACTGAAGATACAGTTCGCTATCAATATGACTTAAAAATAGAATGTATTTTTCATCTAACTTGAGGTCAGGAAATCCAGATACATTAACAGGAATGGTGGAGTGTAAAGGTAATTTGCTAGTGTACTGATTGACAATGAAAAATTTAAATTCATGGCCTAAAATTAAGTAAGTGCGGTACATTTCGTTTACAGATTGACCGCTGCAGGACCCGTTTTTCGAGCAATAGGTTTTTAGTAACTTCTCTGATTCCTCAAGTCTCTTAGGGTGATGAACTAGATATGCCTCAACCACTTCATATTTTTTCATTAGCTCTAAATTGAATTCTGTGTCACTACAGTCAAGCGCAAGGCTTGCTTTAGATGCAAATGCGATAATTGCCATTAAAAATGTATTAACTTTCATCAATACCGACTCCGTTCGATTGATGAGTGACCATTTGTAATCCTATGAATATCATGGTTTCGTATGTCCCGATGAGGTGCTTTGTATCTTAATCTAGGAGCCTAAGATAGGGGCATAATGTTAATGTACTCCGACCTATTTATCGTGCTCTGATCCCTTGATTTCCGTATGATATGTTTGTAGCAGCCGCTAAAAAGGCTTTAATTATCGGATGCGCTACGCCTTTTAAACCCGATCTTTCGGGTTGAAAGGCTGTGCCGATAAAAAATCTATGCGATGGTACTTCCAGAACTCTCGGGTCTCCATTTGCGTCAAAGCCAGTAAATCTCATATCACTTTCATCAAAAATAGGCAGAAAGGAGTGATTGACACCATAGCTGCAATGATACTCTTCACGGATACTGCTCTCGCCATAGAAGTCTGCAACTTTTGACCCCGTGGCAAGGAAAATTTGATCGGCTACCTCCACTAACTTGCAAGCGAGACCTGATATCAATGGCATCTCAGCATCCGGATTGACTTCACCGTTCTCGGCAGATGAGTAACCAAGTCCATTTCTTGCAAACTCCAGTGCGGCGTGTTGATAGCCGCCGCACGTGCCTAGAAATGGAATATCGTGTTTTCTTGCAAAGTTTATAGCGAGTAGCACCTTGCCCATATTCTTGTATGGGCTCGCCGGTACACACCAAATGCCGGACAGCGCCTTCAATTTTTCGACCGTAATCTCTTCCGTATTGATCCACTCATATAAAACATCGCGCGACAAGCTGTGGGATGCCAACTCTATAGCCATGGGGATTGCTTTGTGAGCAGTTACAAGCTCGTTAAAATCACCTATTAATCCGATTTTCATTAGAAAAATCTCGAAAAGTTATTAAAGCCAAGTACAGAGATAAAAAGTCTGGATTGGTTAAATAATCATCAATACATTTAACGCTTTGATTTTAACTTGAGCGTAATGCCCAGTTGCTACCATATTTCACTACTTTAAATGGACGCTATGCAAGGGGGCGCGGTTTTATAGTTGATTTTTCAACGAGTTCGAACCTTTGATTAACAGTCTCGTAGCTTAGTTTACAAGGAATCTGACACTATAATTGAAAATTATGTGATCCAATCCCTTTTCCACCTTCTGGCCATTGATCGGCCAATCTATCAATCACTTGATTTTCAAACCATTTATCTTCACTTGAAGGAAAAAATATAGCAGCAAACTGGTGCACAAGAAAAGCAAAGCAGCATCATGCCACGACAAAGAAAACCAACTGAATGCTCCGTTCTCGTAATACCCCCATACTGCGAAAATATAAGTAGAACAAAATAATAAAAATCCATAGATGTTTATATTTCTATAATGGAAATACGGTTTGACCAATATTTCATTTGTCAGCAAAAAAATCGCTATTAATAATACTGCAAGAGATCCCTCTAATTTTCCGTTTCTTGCTAGTATATGAGGAAGAAAGCAAACAATAGCTATATAACCTACCAAATTTGGTCCGTAGATATCTCTACAATCACTGCCGGTTCTGTCGTTCAAAAAAATTATCTCCATTTACTTTTATGTAGAAGAAATCTAGCGATCGGCTGACGGGTAGAATACCCCACTTAGTATCCATTTCTATAATTGAAATACCTCAAACCCGCGGCCTTTAAGGAGGTAGGCAATGTGAAGTCGCTCTTTTGGCAGCGAACAGGGAGCTTGATTCCTTGATTCATTGGCGGCGTCTGATTGGGCAGGGCATTGGATCGGTGTAGTAGTAAAAACTTGCATCTTCCACATTAAACGAAAAATAGCCGCCAATTGGATCTTTGATGAGTAGCGAGTTTCCATTGATCCAAGGCTGAAATCCTAGGCAAATCCATCGATCATTGGAAGCAGAATTAAACCTTTGAAGCTCCTTACGTTGGAGTTCGCTGTAAAGATCTTCGTAGGAGTATTTATTAACGAAATTCCCGGTAGTGTCGTATACAATTAATCTATAGGTTTCAATTCGTGTGGTTGCAGCAAATACATATCCGTTATCTGCAATTAGCAGTGTTGTCGGATGCCAGCTAAACCCCGTTAGTTTGTATTCGACTTTCTTTTGGTATTCTAGATTCTTGTCCAGCTGATATATTTGAGCGAAATGATGGGTTCCGTCTTTTCTCACCATTGTTCTAACAACATATTCACCAGAAGGGCTAATAGCGGATATTGGATCGTCGGAAACTTTGTCTGCTAAACAGTTGGAAGATATTGTTAGTAGAAGTAGTAGGATGAGTTTCATGTGATACCTGGGT
This sequence comes from Simiduia sp., assembly GCF_058345725.1. Classification (NCBI taxonomy): domain Bacteria; kingdom Pseudomonadati; phylum Pseudomonadota; class Gammaproteobacteria; order Cellvibrionales; family Cellvibrionaceae; genus Simiduia; species Simiduia sp. Next base: position 155,780 of record NZ_JBTUOC010000028.1, read on the forward strand.
TCTTGTTTATAGTATTATCAATGGTTGTAGATCATAAATTTCTTTCATAATTCTTATCTGACCCCAGTTGTTGTTTTCGTATGCTGTGACAATACCCAGTTCATTTTCTTTGTTCGGCCAAAGAAAACGAACCAAAAGAAAGGCCACCCCGGCTGCGCTATACCCATTTAAAGCAGCGAAATTCGGGGTCGCGCCAACAGGCGCACCGTCGAGCGGCACCGAGGTCACTGCCTGAACGTTGCTGATGCACAGGGGTCTGCAAATGCTGCAATGGCAGGAGCCAAAGCGCAGCCAATTGGGCGGCTGCCCAATTGACCCAAAATTTCACTGCTTTAATTGGTCGCTCCGCAAGGGGCCCCAGTGGCGCGGCTTCGTAGTTGTTTTTTCAAGGAGTCTGCCCCCTTGATTTCCAACCTTCAAATTCGAAAATCACTTCGGAACAAGCGAGCCCAGAAAGGAAAGGCAGAAACATTGCGACAATGCAATTTTTAATCACCCTAATCCCCTTTATCTCGGCGTTGCTATTTTCGTAGGGCTGGCCTTAGCAATTAATTTACTCCGACCCCTTTATCCTAAATCACTAAAAATTAAGGATTCTTATATTCGCGAATCAAATGGCCTGTAAGTTTTTCTGACTCGATGATTGACTTTAACTGATTGTTAATAAAAATCCTTGGCATGAATCCGCTTACTTTATAAATAAACTCATCATCAGAGGGTGCGTTGAGGTGAGCGTGTTCACACTGCCCAAGATTCCCGTCGCTATAAACCTTAAATTGAGAGCGACTTTTATCCATCAGGTCTAAAACATTAATAACGTTCAGGATGTATCGGGTGCCGCCATTAATAAGCACTGGTAAGAACTCGGCGCGACCTGCAGTATGTGCTTTTAATATTTGATAAGCTCTTTCTGATATGACTATCGTTCCGGCGAATTTAAGAAAGTCTCCGTCTTGATCTGCATGATCAGTCAGGTCATCCTCCAGCCAAATAAGTTGTACTGGCTTCCATGTCGCCAATTTAGACTCGCCAGCCCAGCGCAGGCAATTGTGCTGAAGAAGGGTGTCTCCGTCGGGTAGGGTTAATTCTTTAAACCCTTCAGGCATAACACTGAATAGAAAGCTGGTCATTATGCGTACACCTCTGCACCGGGGCGATAATGGTGGAGTGGGTAGCGACCTGCCTGTAGATCCTCGGCGATATCTTTCAATATGCGTTTCACTTCGTCTTTATCCGCGTTATTTTCGTATGCTGTGACAATTTCCAGGTTAACGTTGGCATAGTATGCTTTGGTATGAATTTTACCATGTATATATGCCCCTTTCATCGCCCCATGTTTTTTTGTCGTTTCATCTTTGGGCAAGAACACGCCATTACAAGGGTCGTCTACGTCGATACCGAGTGCCGTTAATATTTCCGCCGCCGGCATTGCTCGTTTGTCACATTTTGCAACTATATGGTGAGCCTCGTAGTCATATTTCCGGTCAGGCAGGCCTTTGCTCTTGATCAACGCAGCTCTTAATTTGGCGTCCCACTTAGGTCTTGATCCAGCTCTCTTCCGTACATTTGATGTGATTATTTTTTCAACAGCTGCGAAGGGTGTGCCATTGGCAATCGCTCTTTCAGCAAAAATCAAATCCTGGGATTTTCCTTGCTGGTAATAGATGACAGCCTGCCTCACGACCTCCTTATCACTAATGATGCTGGAAAGTTCATCATATAGAGCATCGGCGTCATCAGTGATAGATGCATATAGCGACATAAACGACATAGGTAAATCCCTTTAACATAGCCTGCAGTTTGAGCGGGTATTTTTTGGCGGTTAGATGCTGAGTTGCTTAATAAAGTGGGCATTCTATAAAATCTAGTGTTAGCGAGTCATCTAATAGAAAATGTGAAAGCACCAATTCATACGATAGCATTAGATTTAGTATGCGTCCCAGTGCCGGTAACAGTTTTCAGGGTTGGGACATGGGCACTTGGAGATCTGCTTACTCATCTCGCTGTTGTTATATGGCAATATTTTCTCAAGTTGTTTATTTTCTTTGGTTGGCCAAAGGGCCGGAGCGTTGCGGAGGCATGATCGTTAGCGAAATCGGCCTGTTTCGAGTTCAAACGAACCAGCTGTAGCGCAGCGGAGACCACGCGTATTTTGCGTCATAGAAAGGCCACCCCGGCTGTGCTCGTTAACGGCCGCATGTCCATATGCAGCCCCTTGCAGGCGCTAGTTGCGGTTCAAATTGCTCCGTGCAATTTGTCCATTTAAAGCAGCGAAGTTTGGGGTCGCGCCCACAGGCGCACCGTCGAGCGGCACCGAGGTTACTGCCTAAACGTTGCTGATGCACAGGGATGTGCAAATGCTGTAATGGCAGGAGCCAAAGTGCTTCCAAATGGCCCTCCATGGCCAATTGACCCCGAATTTCACTGCTTTAAATGGCCGCTTCGCAGGGGCTCCAGGAGCGCGGCTTCGTAGTTGATTGTTCAAGGGCTCTAATGCCGGAATTTAAAAGTTATGTACCCGGTCCTCTTTTTCGTATCTTTGTTCTACTCTGTATGATACTTGTCATAGCCGTTAGACCATTCTTGCTCGTAGCCTTGCTTTTTAAAGTAGCCGGTAAATATGTAGAGAGCTTTTTCGAGCCAAGACTGTAGGTCTTCAATACCTTCAATTACTTTATTGTTGCTTTCATCTTCAGCTGCTTGATCTGTCATTTCCCAAAAAAATGGGCTAGCTTCTCTGCGTCTTCTTTGCTATTTAGGTTGTAATCGCCGGTAATAATTGATGTTGCGATGTCGCAATTTAGCTCGTTTGCATAATGTAGTACGAGTAACTTTGCGGGTGTGTTGTATTCACTAAAATTCATCATGCTTTGAAGGTCTACAGATAATTATGGTCAGATAAAAGTTTAT
>NZ_JBTUOC010000029.1:0-75672 GCF_058345725.1 Simiduia sp.
ACAGTTCTACTTCCGTACCACCGACGTAACTGGCGCCTGTGAGCTGCCAGAGGGTGTTGAGATGGTAATGCCAGGCGACAACGTGCAGATGGAAGTAACGCTGATTGCGCCTATCGCCATGGAAGACGGTCTGCGCTTCGCGATTCGCGAAGGCGGTCGTACCGTGGGTGCGGGTGTTGTAGCTAAAATCATCGAGTAATTGATGAATGCTTTCAGTGCGGTAAGGCTGAAAGCCGCATAGCCCCGCAATTGCGGGGCTATGTTGTTAGTTAAGTACTTGATTTTATTGGGAAAGTGGCTGAGTTGGCTATTTTTTCAACGAGTGCTTGACAGGGGGTCGGTCGGCCCTTAATATTGCGCCTCCGTTTTTCAGGGATTTCCCCTGGCGGATTGTTCTTTATAGTATTTTGGAGTTTGGTTCAGATGCAGAATCAGCGCATTCGCATTCGCCTGAAGGCTTTCGATCACAAGTTGATCGACGCGTCCACTCAGGAAATCGTCGAGACAGCAAAGCGTACAGGTGCACAAGTGCGTGGTCCGATTCCGCTGCCTACTCGTCGCGAGCGTTTCACCGTTCTGGTTTCCCCGCACGTCAACAAAGACGCGCGCGATCAGTACGAAATCCGCACACATAAGCGTTTGTTGGATATTGTTGAGCCTACAGAAAAGACTGTAGACGCCCTCATGAAGCTGGACCTAGCTGCTGGTGTCGAAGTTCAAATTAGTCTCGGATAATTAACATTGCTGCCTGCCCACTGGGGTGGTGCAGGTGTGTGTAACGCTCTGAAATGGGCGGCCATAGCGGGTAAAAGCCCCGTACACCATTGAGGTTATTAAAATGACAATAGGTATTGTCGGTCGCAAAAGCGGCATGACCCGTATCTTTACTGATGGCGGTGTTTCTATTCCTGTCACTGTGGTTGAGGTTGATCCCAACCGCGTCACGCAGGTGAAGAGCGTCGAAACTGATGGTTATTCTGCTGTGCAGGTGACCTTGGGTTCGCGTCGCGCCTCTCGTGTTGTTAAATCTGCTGCTGGTCATTTTGCCAAAGCAAATACTGAAGCCGGTCGTGCTTTGTATGAGCTGCGCAATGACGGTGGTGAAGCTTTTGAAGTGGGTGCAGAAATCACTGTAGCTGCCTTCGAAGCTGGTCAAATCGTTGATGTCACTGGTACCTCCAAGGGTAAAGGTTTTGCCGGCACGGTTAAGCGCTGGAATTTCCGCACTCAGGATGCCACCCACGGTAACTCCCTTTCTCATCGCGTTCCTGGCTCTATCGGCCAGTGCCAGACTCCTGGCCGCGTATTCAAAGGCAAAAAGATGACCGGCCATATGGGTGCTGAGCGTGTAACCGTTCAGAACCTGGAAGTGGTTAAGGTCGATGCAGAGCGTAATTTGCTGTTGATTAAAGGCGCTGTTCCCGGAGCTCCGGGTGGCGACGTTATCGTGCGTCCCGCTGTTAAAGCGCGCAGCAACGGCTAAGTTTCCGAGGGGGATCGACCATGGAATTGAATATCACTACTCCAGCAGGCGCCAAAGGTACGGTTAACGTATCTGATGTAGCGTTTGCTCGCGAGTTTAATCAAGACTTGGTGCACCAGGCGGTTGTTGCTTATATGGCAGCGGCGCGTCAGGGAACCAAGGCCCAGAAAACTCGTTCAGAGGTTTCTGGTGGTGGCGCCAAGCCTTGGCGTCAGAAAGGCACTGGTCGTGCGCGTGCGGGTACCACTCGTGGTCCGCTATGGCGTACCGGTGGCGTAACATTTGCTGCCAAGCCACGCAGTTTTGATCAGAAGCTGAACAAGAAAATGTACCGTGCTGCCATGCAGTGCATCATGTCTGAGCTCGCCCGTCAGGAGCGCTTGGTTGTGGTAGATAGCTTTGAGCTGGAAGCCCCTAAGACCAAAGCTTTGGTAGGTCAGTTGGCGCAATACAATCTTTCAGATGTATTGATTGTCACTGAAGAGCTGAACATGAACCTATATCTTGCAGCGCGTAACCTGCACAAAGTTGATGTGCGTGATGCCGAGGGTGTAGACCCTGTGAGCCTGATCCGTTTCGACAAGGTTGTAGTGACTGTGCCCGCGCTGAAGAAGCTTGAGGAGATGCTGGGATGAACCAAGAACGCATGTATAAAGTGTTGCTCGGTCCGGTGATTTCTGAAAAAGCTGCCGGTGCTGGTGAACAAGATCAGGTGGTTTTCAAAGTGCTGCCAAGCGCTGAGAAAGCTGAGATTAAAGCCGCTGTCGAAAAGCTCTTCAACGTTAAAGTTGAAGGTGTTCGTACCATTAATGTGAAGGGTAAAACCAAGCGCACTAAGCACGGTATGGGCCAAAAGAGCGATTGGAAAAAGGCTTACGTACGTCTCGAGCAGGGTCAAGACATTGACTTTGCAGTAGCAGAGTAAGGGGATTGTTGAGATGGCAATTGTAAAACGTAAACCAACGTCTCCCGGTCGTCGCTTCGTAGAGAGCGTTGTAAATCCTGATCTACACAAGGGTGCACCGTATGCGCCTCTGTTGGAAAAGAAATCCAAGACCGGCGGTCGTAACAACAACGGTCGTATCACTACCCGTCATATCGGTGGTGGTCACAAGCAGCATTACCGTGTAATCGATTTTAAGCGCACCAAAGACGGCATTCCTGCCAAGGTTGAGCGCTTGGAATACGATCCAAACCGCAGCGCGAATATCGCTCTGGTTTGTTATGCCGACGGTGAGCGTCGTTACATCATTGCGCCTAAGGGTATCAGTGCTGGCGATCAGATCATCAGTGGCGATGCGGCTCCTATTAAGCCCGGTAACACGCTGCCTTTGCGCAACATCCCAGTCGGTTCAGTGATTCACTGCATCGAGCTGAAGCCAGGTAAGGGTGCACAAATGGTGCGCTCAGCTGGCACTTCTGCTCAGCTGGTTGCTCGCGACGGTTCTTACGCAACCCTGCGTCTGCGCAGTGGCGAAATGCGTAAAGTGTTGAGCGAGTGTCGCGCGACCTTGGGCGAAGTGTCCAACAGTGAACACAGCTTGCGTTCGCTGGGTAAAGCGGGTGCTAAGCGCTGGCGTGGTGTGCGTCCTACCGTTCGCGGTGTGGCGATGAACCCGGTAGATCACCCACACGGTGGTGGTGAAGGTCGCACCTCTGGTGGTCGTCATCCGGTTACTCCATGGGGTGTGCCAACTAAGGGTTATAAGACCCGTAGTAACAAGCGCACAGATAACATGATTGTTCGTCGTCGCGGCAAGAAGTAATCGCGCGACTTAGCTGATAGGGGAATTGCAGTGCCACGTTCACTGAAGAAAGGTCCTTTCATCGATCTTCACCTGTTGAAGAAGGTCGAAGCAGCGATCGAAAAGAATGATCGTCGCCCGGTTAAAACCTGGTCGCGTCGCTCTATGATCATGCCAGATATGGTTGGTCTGACGATTGCTGTGCACAACGGGCGTCAACACGTTCCGGTTCTGGTCAACGAAGAAATGGTTGGTCATAAGCTGGGCGAATTCGCCGCAACTCGCACTTACCGCGGTCATATCGCGGATAAGAAAGCGAAGAAGCGCTAATTTGAGGTTATGACGATGGAAGTAGCAGCAAAATTACGCGGTGCTCGCTTATCGGCGCAGAAAGCCAGACTGGTTGCTGACCAGATTCGTGGTAAGGCCGTAGATGAAGCTCTCGACATTCTGGCGTTTAGCCCCAAAAAGGGCGCCGCCTTAATTAAGAAAGTTTTGGAATCTGCGATTGCTAACGCAGAGCACAACGATGGTGCTGATGTGGATGAGCTGAAGGTTTCTACGATCTTTGTTGACGAAGGTTTAACAATGAAGCGTATTCAGCCTCGTGCTAAAGGTCGCGCAGACCGAATCTGTAAGCGCACCTGCCACATTACCGTTAAAGTAGCAGACAAGTAAGAGAGCAGGCGTTATGGGTCAGAAAGTACATCCGACAGGTATTCGTCTGGGTATCGTTAAGAAGCATACTTCTGTTTGGTATGCCGGTAGTGATGAATACGCAGATAAGCTTTACACCGATTTGAAAGTGCGTGAGTACATTCAAAAGGAGCTTGCACATGCGTCTGTTAGTCGCATTGATATTGAGCGTCCTGCGAATACCGCTCGCGTTACCATCCACACTGCCCGTCCAGGCATTGTGATCGGTAAAAAAGGCGAAGACGTTGAAAAGCTGCGCAGTGCAATCACCGCCAAAATGGGCGTGCCTGTGCACATCAACATCGAAGAAATCCGCAAGCCTGATCTGGATGCGGCTCTGGTAGCACAAAGTGTTGCACAACAGTTGGAGCGTCGTGTGATGTTCCGCCGCGCGATGAAGCGCGTTGTGCAAAACGCCATGCGCCAGGGTGCAGAAGGTATCAAGGTTCAGGTTGGCGGTCGTTTGGGCGGTGCAGAAATTGCTCGTTCCGAGTGGTATCGCGAAGGTCGTGTGCCGTTGCACACCCTGCGTGCTGACATTGACTACGCCACTGCCGAGGCTTCAACCACTTACGGCATCATTGGCGTGAAAGTATGGATCTTCAAGGGCGAAGTTCTGGGTGGTGAAGCACCTGTAGAAACTCCAGCGCCTAAGAAGAAGTCTTCTAAGTAAGGGGTACGCAAGATGCTGCAACCGAAGCGTACAAAGTTTCGTAAGCAAATGAAAGGCCGCAACCGCGGCTTGGCCCAGCGTGGCTCCAAAGTTAGCTTTGGCGAATTTGGTTTGAAAGCCATCGGCCGTGGTCGCATCACTGCTCGTCAGATTGAAGCGGCTCGTCGTGCGATGACTCGTCACATTAAGCGTGGCGGTAAAATCTGGATCCGTGTTTTTCCAGACAAGCCAATTACCGAAAAGCCTTTGGAAGTGCGTCAGGGTAAAGGTAAGGGTAACGTTGAGTACTGGGTAGCCCAGATTCAACCTGGCAAGGTGTTGTATGAGATGGAAGGTGTGACCGAGCAGTTGGCTCGCGAAGCTTTCGCTCTGGCTGCAGCAAAACTGCCGCTGACTACAACTTTCGTTAAGCGTACGGTGATGTAATGAAAACTTCAGAACTCCGCGAAAAATCAGTTCAAGAGCTGAATGCGGCGCTGTTGGATGAGCTTCAGGCTCAGTTCAAGCTCCGTATGCAAGCGGCCACTGGCCAGCTGAGTCAGACTCATCTGTTGAAGAAAGCTCGTCGCGACATCGCACGTATCAAGACAGTGCTGACCGAAAAGGCAGGTAATTAACAATGGATCAGGCAAATAAAACTGCGCGTACGCTGACTGGTAAAGTTGTTAGCGACAAGATGGACAAGTCCATTGTTGTGCTGATTGAGCGTCGCGAAAAGCACCCGATTTACGGCAAGTATGTAAGTAAGTCGTCTAAGTTGAAGGCTCATGATGAGAAAAACGAGTGCAAGATTGGTGACCTGGTTACCATCGCTGAATCTCGTCCTCTCTCTAAAACTAAGTCTTGGGCTTTAGTTAAAATTGAAGAGCGCGCTGCTGAAATTTAATTCAGTAACGCTCGATTAAGAGTTTCGGAGACGGACCATGATTCAAACTGAATCCTACTTAGAAGTGGCTGACAACAGTGGTGCTCGCCGCGTTATGTGTATCAAGGTGCTGGGCGGTTCACATCGTCGTTATGCATCTGTTGGTGACATCATCAAGGTGACTGTGAAGGAAGCTATTCCTCGCGGTAAGGTCAAAAAGGGTCAAGTGATGAAGGCTGTCGTAGTGCGCACTCGCAAAGGTGTTCGCCGCCCAGACGGTTCACTGATCAAATTTGATGACAACGCAGCTGTACTGCTCAACAACCAAGACGCTCCTATTGGCACTCGTATTTTTGGGCCAGTAACACGTGAGCTTCGCGGTGATAAGTTTATGAAAATCATTTCTCTGGCACCTGAAGTACTGTAAGTACAGGCCAGAGTCAGAGAATCGAGGACAGGCAAATGCGTAAGATCAAACGTGATGACGAAGTAGTTGTTATCGCTGGACGCGATAAGGGCAAGCGCGGCAAAGTTGTGCGCGTGCTAGCCGACAATCGCTTGGTTGTTTCAGGCATTAACATGATCAAAAAGCACCAGAAACCTAACCCGCAAGCGCAGGTTCCTGGTGGGATCATTGAAAAAGAAGCACCGATTCAAGTTTCTAATGTTGCAATCTTCAATGCTGCAACTCAGAAAGCTGATCGTGTTGGCTTCAAAATTCTCGAAGACGGGAAGAAGATTCGCGTCTTTAAATCCAGCGGCGAAGCCGTAGACGCATAAGCAGACCAGGTAGCAGAAATGGCTAGGCTGAAAGATCTTTACAAAAAAGAAATCGCGCCCAAGCTCAAGCAAGAGCTGGGACTGGCGAATGTGATGGAAATTCCACGCATCACCAAAATCACTCTTAACATGGGTGTGGGTGAAGCTGTTGGCGACAAAAAAGTGCTTGAGCACGCTGTTGCCAACCTGGAACAGATCGCGGGTCAGAAGGTAGTAATTACCAAGAGCCGTAAATCCATTGCAGGTTTTAAAATTCGTGATGGTTGGCCCATCGGCTGTAAGGTAACTTTGCGTCAGGATCGTATGTACGAATTCCTCGACCGCTTGGTTTCCATCGCGATTCCACGTATCCGTGACTTCCGCGGCATTAGCCCTAAGCAGTTCGACGGTCGTGGTAACTTTTCTATGGGCGTTACCGAGCAGATCATCTTCCCGGAGATCGATTACGATAAAATCGATAAAATCCGTGGTCTTGATATCTGTATCACGACTACCGCTCGTACTGATGAGGAAGGTCGCGCGCTGTTAAAAGCGTTCAACTTCCCGTTCAAAGGATAAGGGTAGGACTATGGCCAAGAAATCTATGATTGCGCGTGAAGTTAAGCGTGCAAAAGCAGTAGCCAAATTCGCTGCCAAGCGTGCCGAGTTGAAAGCTATTATCGGTAGCGCAGCTTCCTCTGACGAGGAAATCTGGGCAGCGCAGCAGAAATTGCAGGCTATGCCACGTGATGCCAGCCCCAGCCGTCAGCAGCGTCGCTGTCGTCTGACCGGTCGTCCGCACGCTGTATACCGCAAGTTCGGTTTGTGCCGGAACAAATTGCGTGAAGCAGCCATGCGCGGTGACGTGCCTGGTCTGGTTAAATCTAGCTGGTAATTAGACGGCTGTTTTCAGGAGCAGAATCCAATGAGTATGCAAGATCCTTTGGCAGATATGCTGACCCGCGTACGTAACGCGCAAATGGTTGGCAAGCCAAGTGTAACCATGCCGTCTTCCAACTTGAAGGCGAGCGTTGCGCGCGTGCTGCAAGAAGAAGGCTATATTACAGGTTTCTCAGTAAGTGAAGGCGCAAAGCCAGAGCTGACTGTTGATCTGAAATATTACGAGGGCAAGCCAGTTATCGCTGAGCTTGACCGTGTAAGCCGTCCAGGCTTACGTAATTATGCTGGTAAAGATGAACTGCCCTCAGTCCGTGGTGGCTTGGGTGTAGCGATTGTATCTACCAGTAAAGGTGTTATGACCGACCGCGCGGCACGTGCTGCTGGCGTAGGCGGTGAAGTGCTCTGCACTGTATTCTAACGGGAAGTCGTCATGTCACGAGTTGCAAAAAGTCCGGTTGAAATACCTGCTGGCGTTGATGTTAGCCTGAAAGGCCAAGACATCACTGTAAAAGGCAAGCAAGGTACATTGGCACTCGCGGTCCACAAAGATGTGGAAGTAAAGCAGGACGGTAACGTTCTGACTTTTGCACCGCGCGATAGCGCCAAGCAGTCCAATGCGCAAGCGGGTACTACCCGTGCATTGGTAAACAACATGGTTAAGGGTGTTTCTGAAGGTTTCGAGAAGAAGCTGACCTTGATCGGTGTTGGTTACCGTGCGAAAGCATCTGGAAACACTGTAAACCTGACGTTGGGCTTTTCTCACCCTATTGATTACACCTTACCGGAAGGTGTAAAGGCTGAGACCCCTAGTCAGACCGAAGTAGTACTGAAGAGCGCCGACAAGCAATTGCTTGGTCAGGTTGCCTCTGAGATTCGCGCTTTCCGTCCACCAGAGCCTTACAAGGGCAAGGGTGTTCGCTACAGCGACGAAAACGTACTGCGTAAAGAAGCTAAGAAGAAGTAGGGCTAGGTTATGAGCGACAAGAAAATTGCTCGTCAGCGTCGTGCACGCCGCGCTCGTGCGAAAATCGCCGAGCTGAAGGTGACTCGCTTGACGATTCATCGCACTCCCCGCCACATCTACGCCCAGATTATTTCTGGCGAAGGCGCCAAAGTGCTGGCTTGCGCATCAACTCTGGATAAGAGCTTGCGTGAAGGTAAGACAGGCAACGTAGAAGCCGCCAAGGCTGTTGGCAGTCTGATCGCTGAGCGTGCGAAAGCCGCTGGCGTGACCCAAGTAGCGTTCGATCGCAGTGGTTTCAAATACCACGGTCGAATTAAAGCATTGGCCGACGCCGCGCGTGAAGCCGGCCTGGAATTCTAAAGGTTGAATCATGGCTTACGATCAGAAAGACAAAGGTAACTCTGAAGGCTTGCAAGAAAAGCTGGTTCAGGTTAACCGTGTAGCTAAGACCGTTAAAGGTGGCCGCATTTTTGCGTTCACAGCATTGACCGTAGTGGGCGATGGTAACGGCAAAGTGGGCTTCGGCCGTGGTAAAGCTCGCGAAGTGCCAATCGCTATTCAAAAGGCGATGGAAGCAGCGCGTAGAAATATGATCCAGGTTGAGCTGAATGGTGATACTATCCAGTACCCAACCAAAGGTCGTCACGGTGGCTCTAAGGTTTACATGCAGCCCGCCTCACAAGGTACCGGTGTGATTGCCGGTGGTGCAATGCGCGCCGTGTTGGAAATTGCTGGCGTCCAAAACATTCTGTCTAAGTGCTACGGCTCTACCAACCCGGTAAACGTAGTGCGCGCGACGTTTGACGCGCTGAAGGCCATGGTTTCTCCGGAATCCGTTGCTGCCAAGCGTGGCAAAAGTGTTGAAGACATTTTGGGCTAAGGCCTGGGACTAGAACTGAGAATTCGGAACGACCATGGCTAAGAAAACTGTCAAAGTGACTCAGGTTAAGAGCTCAATCGGCCGCCTGAAGAACCACCAGGCCTGTTTGAAAGGCTTGGGGCTGCGTCGCATCGGTCACACCGTCGAGGTGGAAGACACGCCTGCGGTACGTGGAATGATTAACAAAGTGACCTATATGGTCCAGGTAGAGGGAGAGTAAGCATGCGTTTGAATACTCTAAGCCCCAATCCCGGTCGCGTTCACTCCAAGAAGCGCGTAGGTCGCGGTATTGGTAGCGGATTAGGCAAGACTGCAGGTCGCGGTCACAAGGGTTTGAAATCCCGTTCAGGCGGTAGTGTTCGTCCAGGCTTCGAAGGCGGTCAGATGCCTTTGCAGAAGCGTCTGCCAAAGTTTGGTTTTACCTCACGCATCGGTCGCGTTACCGCGGAAGTACGTTTGGCTGAGCTAAACAAGGTAGAGGGCGAGCTGGTAGATTTGGAAGCGCTGAAGCGTGCTGATATCATCGGCACCAACATCAAGCGTGCCAAGATCATGCTGTCTGGCGAGCTGACTAAGGCTGTAACCGTTAAAGGTTTGGCTGTTACCAAGGGTGCCAAGGCTGCAATTGAAGCCGCTGGCGGTAAAGTAGAAGAATAAAACGAGGTCCCAATGGCGAGTAATCTGCCATTAGGAAATCAGAAAGGATTAGGCGAGCTCTGGGCTCGCCTTCGTTTTCTGTTTCTGGCTATTGTGGTTTACCGGATAGGGACGCACATCCCTGTACCGGGCTTGGATCCAGACCGTCTGGCGAGTCTGTTTAATCAAAACCAGGGCACTATCCTGGGATTGTTTAACATGTTCTCCGGTGGTGCGCTAGAGCGCATGAGTATCCTGGCACTGGGCATCATGCCGTACATTTCTGCATCGATTATTATGCAGTTAATGACGGCCGTTACGCCTTCTTTGGAACAGTTAAAGAAGGAGGGAGACGCAGGTCGCCGCAAGATTAGCCAGTACACTCGTTACTTTACGGTAATGTTGGCCACCTTCCAGGGCATCGCCATGGCAGTGGGCTTCTCTGGTCAAGCGTACGGCGGTGAGCCTGGCTTCAGCTTCTACTTTATTGCGGTAGTTTCGCTGGTGACCGGTGCTGTCTTTATGATGTGGCTGGGTGAGCAGGTAACTGAGCGCGGTATTGGCAACGGCATCTCCATGCTGATTTTTGCCGGTATTGTCGCGGGTTTGCCTAGCGCCATTGGTCAGGCTTTTGAAAGCTCCCGCCAGGGTGATCTTCATATCCTGATGCTGTTGGCAATCACCTTCCTGGCTGTGTTGATTGTGTGGTTTGTGGTTCGGGTTGAGCGCGGTCAGCGTCGCATCACCGTCAACTACGCCAAGCGTCAACAGGGGCGGCAGGCATTTGCAGCGCAAACGAGCCATCTGCCTTTGAAGGTTAACATGGCGGGTGTGATCCCCCCCATTTTTGCCAGTAGTTTATTGCTGTTCCCCGCGTCTATTTCCAGCTGGTTTGGGCAGGGCGAAGGCGCAGGTGCCGAGTTCCTACAAGAGCTTGCGTTGGCGATTGGCCCAGGCCAGCCACTGAACTTTGTACTGTTCGCGGCGATGATTATCTTTTTCTGCTTCTTCTATACGGCGTTGATGTTTAACCCGAAAGAGGTTGCCGATAACCTGAAAAAGTCCGGTGCCTATATCCCCGGAATTCGACCCGGTGAGCAGTCAGCCAAGTATATCGATACCGTTCTGACGCGTTTGACCGTGGTAGGTGCTTTATATATGGCGGCTGTGTGCTTATTGCCCCAGTTCCTGATCGTAGCGACCAATGTACCATTTTACTTGGGCGGAACGTCGTTGCTGATCGTGGTTGTGGTGGTCATGGACTTTATGTCTCAGGTGCAGGCCCATTTAATGTCTCATCAGTACGATTCACTGATGAAGAAATCCAACTTGAAGAGTGTTGGTCGCTAGGGCCAGCACTGATTTAAGCGAGGTAGAAAATGAAAGTTCGTGCTTCAGTTAAGAAAGTTTGCCGTAACTGTAAAATGGTTAAGCGCAACGGTGTTCTGCGGGTAATCTGCAGCGTTGAGCCACGCCACAAGCAGCGTCAAGGCTAATTATTCGTCGGGGCTCTACATGAGCCCTGACAACCCAGAACATATAGCTTTCGGGCTGTTTTGGGACAGGGGGCGTTGACTGTCGCCCGGGGAGCAATCCCCGGGCTATTGCATTTCGCTGGTATATTCGCTATCCTGCCGCGCCTTTTCGTGTGGTGGGTGGCGCGTATTGCCGTCAACGCTACAATTTTGTGCTTTATGGAGTAAATTGAATGGCCCGTATTGCTGGTGTCAATATACCAGATAACAAACATGCGGTTATCTCCTTGACCTACGTGTTCGGCATTGGTCGTACCACCGCTCAGCAGATTTTGGCTGAAACTGGTATTGCTGAAACGACCAAGGTTGGCGAGTTGTCCGAAGAACAATTGGATGTGCTGCGTGGTGAAGTCACCAAGCGTACTGTAGAAGGCGATCTGCGTCGTGAAATCAACATGAACATCAAGCGATTGATGGATCTGGGTTGTTTCCGCGGTCTACGTCACCGTCGCAACCTGCCCGTACATGGTCAGCGCACCAAGACTAACGCCCGTACCCGTAAGGGTCCGCGCAAGCCAATCAAGAAGTAATTGGCTTTTCGGTAACCAAAGGTTTAGGAAGAGATTGCTATGGCCAAGCCAAGTAATAAGACTGTTCGCAAGAAAGTCAAAAAGACCGTGGTTGATGGTGTTGCCCACATCCATGCTTCTTTTAACAACACGATTGTGACCATTACTGACCGTCAGGGTAACACCCTTTCATGGGCAACTGCCGGTGGTTCAGGTTTCCGTGGTTCACGTAAAAGTACGCCTTTTGCTGCACAGGTTGCTGCAGAGCGTGCTGGTCAGGCTGCGCAAGAATATGGCTTGAAGAACCTTGACGTGGAAGTAAAGGGCCCAGGCCCAGGCCGCGAATCTGCTGTTCGCGCGCTGAATAATGTTGGCTACAAGATCACCAACATCGTAGACGTCACGCCGATTCCACACAACGGCTGCCGTCCTTCCAAGAAGCGTCGCGTTTAAGGGGACTGAACAATGGCACGTTATATCGGACCAAAGTGTAAGCTGGCGCGTCGCGAGGGAACAGATCTGTTCCTCAAGAGTGGTGCACGCCCGCTAGATTCAAAATGTAAAGCAGAAACTGCACCTGGCATGCATGGCCAGCGTCGTGGCCGTTTGTCGGACTACGGTGTGCAGCTGCGTGAAAAGCAAAAAGTTCGTCGTATTTACGGCATTCTGGAAAAGCAATTCCGCGGTTACTACAAAGAAGCTGCCCGCCGTAAGGGCGCAACCGGTGAAAACCTGTTGAAGCTGCTGGAAACGCGTTTAGATAACGTTGTTTACCGTATGGGCTTCGGTTCTACCCGTTCCGAAAGCCGCCAGCTGGTTTCTCATAAGGCGATTTTGGTTAACGGCAAAACCGTTAATATCCCGTCTTACCAGGTAGCTGAAGGCGATGTGGTATCTGTTCGCGAGAAAGCCAAAGCACAACTGCGTATTCAGCAGGCTTTGACCTTGGCAGCTCAGCGTGCAGACGTTGAATGGGTTGATGTAAGCAGCGATAAGAAGGAAGGCACGTTTAAGCGTGTTCCCGATCGCGCTGATTTGCCAGCCGATATCAACGAAAACCTGATCGTTGAACTTTACTCCAAGTAATTAACCGCTAACAGGAACGGCTATGCAGAGTGCAGTAAACGAGTTTTATACACCGCGTCATATCGACGTTACCGAATTGAGCTCAACCCGCTCAAAGGTGGTTCTAGAGCCTCTGGAGCGTGGCTTCGGTCATACATTGGGCAATGCGTTGCGTCGCATCTTGCTGTCTTCCATGCCCGGCTGTGCGATCACCGAAGTAAAAATCGACGGTGTACAACACGAGTACAGCGCTATTGAAGGCGTGCAGGAAGACGTTATCGAAATCCTGCTGAACCTGAAGGGTGTAGCAGTCGTCATGCACGGTAAGGATCAGGTAGAGCTGACCTTGTCGAAGAAAGGTGCGGGCGTTGTCACCGCCGCGGATATCCAGGTTGATCACGAAGTTGAGATTAAGAATCCCGACCATGTGATAGCCAATATCACCGGTGATAAAGCGCTTAACATGAAGTTGACCGTATCGCGCGGTCGCGGCTACGAGCCAGCTGATCAACGCCATAGCGACGAGGAAGAAACTCGCGCGATTGGCCGTCTACAGCTGGATGCGTCTTTCAGCCCAGTGAAGCGTTTAGCTTACTCAGTTGAAAGTGCCCGTGTTGAGCAGCGCACTGATTTGGATAAGTTGGTACTCGATCTGGAAACTAATGGCACTATTGAGCCAGAGGAAGCCATTCGTCGTGCAGCCACTATCCTGCAGCAGCAGTTGGCAGTATTTGTTGATCTGGAAGGCGAAAAAGAAGCTGAGCCAGTACGTAAGGAAGAGGAAATCGATCCGGTGCTGTTGCGCCCAGTTGACGACCTCGAGCTGACCGTACGCTCCGCCAACTGCCTGAAAGCAGAAAACATTTACTACATCGGCGATTTGATTCAGCGCACTGAAGTAGAGCTGTTGAAGACTCCGAACCTGGGTAAAAAATCACTCACCGAAATCAAAGACATCCTGGCATCACGCGGCTTGTCTTTGGGTATGCGTCTGGAAAACTGGCCCCCGGCTAGCTTGCGTACAGACGACAAGTAGGTAGATTCTGTGCGCGGTTCGCCGCGCGCTTAACACGATTTGCTGAGATAGCAATCAGAACGTATAGGATTTAGCGTCATGCGTCATCGTAAAAGTGGCCGTCAACTGAATCGTAACAGCTCACACCGCAAGGCTATGTTTAAGAACATGGCTATCTCTTTGGTTGAGCATGAACTGATCAAAACCACCTTGCCAAAGGCAAAGGAACTGCGTCGCGTCGTAGAGCCTTTGATCACACTGGCAAAAACAGACAGCGTAGCTAATCGTCGTCTCGCGTTCAGCCGTCTGAACAACGACAAAGCGGTAGGCAAGCTGTTTAATGAGTTAGGTCCACGCTTCGAAGCCCGCCCCGGCGGTTACATTCGTATTTTGAAGTGCGGCCTGCGTACCGGTGACAAGGCTCCTATGGCTTATGTTGAACTGGTAGACCGCAATGCAAAGGTTGAAGAAGCCGCTGAGTAATTAGCAACTTCGCCTTTATAAAAACCGGGCTTGTCCCGGTTTTTTTATATCTAAACACTTCGCTTTTAATTCTGTCTTTGAATTTTCCCGGTCTGGGCGGCTGCTAGGCTGTAATGAGGCGGTGCTCGCACAGTGGCGCCAGTTACTTTTGCCTTTGGCCACATTGGCGTGCTACAGCCTATCTGCCCCTAAAGCCGCTGCGCAAGCTTGGCGGCATTGGGTAGGCGTATGCCCAAATTTGCGGGAGAAAGCCATGAGACCAAAGCACTGCCTTTCCCAGGCAATTGCCTGTAGCACACTGTGTTTCCCATATAGCGCACTTGCGCAGGATAACGTAGCCACGTTTGATATCGAGGAGGTGGTCGTTACCGCTACTCGGCGCGCGGCCGGTGTGCAGGATATTCCCTACAACATTACCGCCGTCAGTGGCGCTGCCATGCGCGATATGGGCGCAACCAGTCTCAGCAAAATGGCGCAGTTTGTACCCGGTATGCAAATGGTGGACGCGGGGGCGCGAGGCAGCAGTCTGGTTACCTTGCGAGGTATGAACATCGGTGGTCTGCAGGCCGCCGAAAACCAGGGTGGCAAGGATGTAATCTCGCGCTATGTGAACGACACGCCCTTGCTCATTGATTTCAAGCTCATCGACATCGAACGTGTGGAAGTCCTGCGTGGCCCTCAAGGCACACTCTACGGACGCGGTGCTATGGGCGGCACTGTGCGCTATATCCTGAACAAGCCGAATACCGATGCGGTCTCCGGTGAGGTATACGGCAAGCTGTCCCAGTCGGCGGAAAGTGGTGGCCTGAGCTATGAAACCAATGCGATATTAAACTTGCCACTGTCCGATACACTGGCGGCGCGCTTTGCGCTTGGCTACTTGGATGACGCGGGTTTTATCGACTACACAGAGGTGCTTTCTGAACCCGGTCAGAGCAATACTAGCCACTCGGTGAAGGATGCCAACGATGAGCAGACCATCAGTGCGCGAGCGTCCCTGCGCTGGGAGCCGTCGGACGAGTTTTACCTGCAGGCCAATTACTACCTTCAGGACCAACAGGCCGGTGGTCGCCAGGCGGCCAATGAACTCTACACCGGCAACAAGTACGCGTCTGCCATGCGCTACGTAGAACCCTACGATGCCCAGGACCAGCTCACCAATGTGGAGTTTGGTTGGCAAACGGACTACGTAGAAATTTTCTCCACCACATCACTGGCTAATTTCGAGGGGCGGGGACAGCGAGACCAGACGGACTTGCTGATTGTCGATATCTATCCTGGCTACGCCAATTTTCCCGAGTTCTCTTCATTTACCGAAGAGATCGATGAGGTAGATACAATGGTTCATGAAACGCGCTTTCTCTCTACCGGTGAGGGCGTGATCGATTGGATTGCAGGTTTCTATTACGAGAATGAAGATTCAACAGGCGCCTCAACTGAGTACACGCCTGGCTATCAGGATTGGGCTGGAATTGATACGGGCTGGGGCGAGATTGAGTATCAAGCGCTCAATGACGACACCTTCACTGAGAAGGCGATTTTCGGCGAATTGACCTGGCACATTACCGATGAGTTCCAGGCCACCGTCGGCGCTCGCCGCTTTGAGCAGACGCTGGATATTAAACAAGACTGTACCTTGATACCGATCTATTGGTTTTATACCGGAGGTTTGCCGGTAGAGCCGGAATGTGATGCCGGCAAAGGCACAGTGAAAGATACCGTGGGCAAACTGAATGTTTCCTACGAGCTCAGCAACGATGTAATGGTGTATGGCACTTGGGCTGAGGGCTTCCGCCGGGGCGGTGTGAATATCGGCCCGGGGCTGTTGCCCAGCGAGAAAACCTACACCCCCGATAAGGCCACTAACTGGGAGTTAGGGCTGCGCTCCACCTGGGTTGACGATCGTGTGACCTTCAATGGTGCGCTATTTCGCATCGACTGGGACGACCTCCAGGTTCCCACCAAATCCCAGGTAAACGCGTTGAACATTACTAAAAATGGTAATCAAGGGCAGATCAATGGCTTGGAGTTGACGGTACAGGCCTATGCATCTGAGCGGCTAAAGTTTGATGGCTGGGTAACCTATTACGATACCCAGTTGACGGAAGATGCTCCGGAGATTGATGGCCAAAAAGGTGACTCCTTCCCAGGTGTGCCTAAATTGCAATTCAATCTTGCGGCTGATTACACCATCCCTATGGCGTCTGCCGAACTGATTTTACGTGGCAATTACTACTGGAAAGATGAGGTTAAAACCCAGCTCAACGCTACCATCGCCAATAACGGTGACTATGTTGAATTGGACAGCTATGGCTTGTTGAACGTAAGCGCGGATTACGTGCGCGACCAATGGCATGTAAAGTTGTTCGTGGATAACGTGACCAATGAATACTACGAAAATGGCGCGCGCGGTGAAGCGCGCTACGGTGTGCGAGGCGCTTTCCGCTATGTGGGTAAACCGCGTATTTTCGGTTTAGAAGCGGGCTATACCTTCTAGGTGCTCACGCAATAAGACAGTGGCGGCCCGGTGCCGCCATTTTTTTTGACGTGAACGCATTGCTCGCTTAGGGTTGATTTCAGAAGTGCCAGTCATTCCGTCCAATCAATGCATAAGAGGTTGAGAGCCTGTGTGAACAACAGTCATGCACCGGAGACACCTAACAATCAAGATAATGAACAACGGCTGCTTATCGCCGCTGCTCGCGACGCTTTGCGTGCGAAACATTGGCCGGAGCTCAATCGGCTGACACAAGGTTTATTGCAGCGCTGGCCCCGGCACTCCGAGGGGCACTTCCTTGCCGGTGTGTTGGCCGGTAACGCCGAGCGCTATTCTCTGGCAGCCAAGGCCTTTGAGCGAGTTTTGCAGTTGGATGACAGCCGTTGCGACGCAGCCATACATTTGGCGCGCTGTTTGGTGCGCACCGGCGAGCACCGGCGTGCGGCGCAGTTAGTTCGCATCGCTACATCGGATTTACAGGGCAACGCCTTTTTGTTGGATTTGGCGGGCTCGGTGCTGACCCACGTGGGTTGCCACAGAGAGGCTTTGCCATTTTTTCAGCAGGCGGTCGCCCTCGAGGGCAATAGGGTGGAATATCTCAACAACCTATCTTCCTGCGCGCTGTTTAATGGCGATATGGAGGAGGCGCGCACTTGCCTGGAGGCGGCCTTGGCTATCGCTCCCGATGATGCGCGAGCCTGGTGGCAACTGGCGCGCCTCAAGCATGCCGATCCACGCGATATTGCCCGACAAATAGATGCAAAACTTGATACATGGCGGACGCCCGCGGCGCTTGCCTATGCCCATTATGGGTTGGGTAAGTTGTGGGAGGATGCATGTGAGTGGGGCAAAGCCGGTGATCACTATCAGTGGGCTGCACGAGAGGCTCGCAAGGTGGTCCCGCGTTACCAACCGTCCGCTGAAGCGGCACTGATCGAGGCGGTGATCGAGCACTATGATAAGCAATGGCTGGCCGCAGATTACGGCGCAGGTGTTGTACCCAGGGCGTGCGAGCCGTTGTTTATCGTTGGCCTACCGCGCACTGGAACCACACTGTGTGACACCATTCTGACTTCCCACCCTGAAGTATCGGGCGCCGGTGAGCTGCCCTTTTTGGGCTTGGGTGTGAAAAACCTCTCGGGTGTCACAGGGCCGGAGATGGTGAGCGCAGCGGTTATGTCGCGTGCTGCGGCACTCGCACCGGAGGCATTGTCGGCATTTTACTGGCGGGAGTCGGCATACCTAGGCCAGACTGGACGTTATCGCACAGACAAGTTGCCGCTGAATATGTATTACCTTGGGCACATCGCCAAGGCGTTTCCGAACGCAAAAATTGTGCATATGAAGCGCGACCCTATGGACGCGTGCTTTGCGATTTACAAGCAACTGTTTGCCGGTGCCTACCCATTTTCCTATGACGTTCAAGACCTGGTACATTTTTATCTGGGTTATCACCGCCTGATGGCGCATTGGCGTGACGTATTGGGAGAGCGCTTGGTGGAGGTGACCTATGAGGCGTTGGTGTCGCAACCGGCTCAGGAAATTCCAGCCTTGTTGCAACGTCTTGGGTTGCCGGAGGCCGAGGCCTGCCTGCACTTTTACCGCCAGAAGCACACGGTGGCCACAGCCAGCGCAGCACAGGTACGAGAAAAGCCCCACGCGCGCTCCGTGGGCCGTTGGCGCCACTTTGAGCAACTGATGGCCCCAGTGCGCCAGGCACTTTTGAACGCCGGTATAGTCTAAGCTCGTTGCGCGCGTGCTAGGCTTTTTGAGCGACGCGGCTTTTTTTCGCCGCGCCGGCCTTGGGTGTGCTAGCCCGGGCGTTTTTCTTTGCCGCTGCAAGCATCGGCTTCAGGAAGCGGCCGGTGTGAGAGTGCTTTATGTTTGCCACGTCTTCCGGCGTGCCTTCTGCGATAATTTGTCCTCCGCCACTGCCGCCCTCCGGCCCCAAATCCACCAGCCAGTCGGCGGTTTTAATCACATCCAGGTTGTGCTCAATGACCACCACTGTATTGCCGTGATCGCGCAGGCGATGCAGTACGTTAAGTAATTGTTGAATATCGTAAAAATGTAGGCCGGTAGTGGGTTCGTCCAATATGTAAAGCGTTTTGCCAGTATCGCGCTTAGACAGCTCCCGCGATAACTTAACCCGCTGGGCTTCCCCGCCCGAGAGCGTAGTGGCGGCCTGGCCCAATCGAATATAAGACAGGCCAACATCCATTAACGTTTGCAACTTCTTGGCAATGGCTGGCACAGCATCAAAGAACTCGCGTGCATCCTCTACGGTGAGATCCAGCACTTCGTGAATATTTTTTCCCTTGAATTTGATCTCCAGGGTTTCGCGATTGTAGCGCTTGCCTTTGCAGACATCGCAGGGCACAAAAACATCGGGCAGAAAGTGCATTTCCACCTTGGTGACGCCATCGCCCTGGCAGGCTTCGCAGCGCCCACCTTTGACATTAAAGCTAAAACGCCCAGGTTTATAGCCGCGCGACCGCGCCTCCTGCGTGCCAGCAAAAATATCGCGAATGGGTGTAAAGATACCCGTGTAAGTGGCGGGGTTAGAGCGCGGTGTTCGGCCGATGGGGCTTTGGTCAATATCCACGCATTTGTCGAAGTGTTCTAAGCCTTTGACTTCTTTGTAAGGCGCGGCTTTCAGTGTTGTGGCTTTGTTCAGTGCGGTCGCCGCCAGTGGATAGAGCGTGGCATTGATGAGCGTAGATTTGCCAGAGCCAGAAACGCCGGTGACACAAGTCATTAGGCCCACGGGCAGCGTTAGCGTCACATCTTGTAAATTGTTACCTGTGGCGCCGCTTAATACCAGTTGTGTTTTTTTATCGATGGGCGTGCGTTTCTCAGGCACAGCGATACATTTGCGGCCCGACAGATAGTCGGCGGTCAGTGAGTTTTTGGCCTTTAGCACCTGTTTGTAGGTGCCGGCGGCAACCACCTCGCCGCCGTGCACACCGGCGCCGGGACCGATATCTATCAGGTAATCGGCGCTGCGAATTGCATCCTCATCGTGCTCCACCACAATGACGGTATTGCCCAAGTCGCGTAGATGGGTGAGCGTGCGTAGCAGGCGTTCATTGTCGCGCTGGTGCAGGCCGATGGAGGGCTCGTCAAGTATATACATTACGCCAACTAGGCCCGCGCCAATTTGGCTGGCCAGGCGAATGCGCTGCGCTTCACCGCCAGAAAGGGTATCGGCGCTGCGGTTCAGCGTTAAATAATTCAACCCCACATCGACTAGAAAGCGAAATCTATCGCGTAATTCTTTGAGGATCTTGCTTGCAATTTCCTGTTTGCGGCCCTTAAAGGAGAGCTGTTCGAAATAGTTGAATGCATCGCCAACCGGTAGTGTAGTAATTTCAGGCAGGGTTTTGTTGTCCACAAATACATTGCGTGCATCGCGACGTAGACGCGTGCCGTCGCACTCAGGGCAGTGTTGGTGCGATAAAAATTTCGCAAGATCTTCGCGCACCATTTGAGAGTCAGTATCGCGATAGCGACGCTCCATGTTGGGCAATACCCCTTCGAAGCGATGGGTGCGTTGGTAAATGTCGCCGCGGTCATTCACGTAACGGAAGGCAATTTCTGTATCACCCGAGCCCTGTAGCACCACCTCCCTGTCTTTTTTGCGCAGCTTTTTCCAGGGCGTGTCGATAGAGAAGCCATAGTGATCGGCGATGGAGTTTAGCATGTGGAAGTAATACACATTGCGTCTGTCCCAACCGCGAATAGCGCCTTCAGCCAGCGTAAGCTCGTGGTCGTGCACCACTTTCTCTTCGTCGAAATACTGACGCACGCCCAGTCCATCACAGCTGGGGCAAGCGCCGGCGGGATTGTTAAACGAAAACAACCGCGGCTCCAGCTCTGCCAGACTGTAGTCGCAAATGGGGCAGGCGTGCTTGGCGCTGAAAATGCGGTCGTCACCGTCGCCGTCCATGTAGCTGATGACGGCTTGGCCATCGGCTAAATTCAAGGCGGTTTCAAAGGATTCAGCCAAGCGCAATTGCAAGTCGCTTTTTACTTTAAAGCGATCGACCACCACATCGATACTGTGTTTTTTCTTCTTGTCGAGCTTTGGGCTATCGTCTAAATCCACCACCAAACCGTCAATTCTGGCTCGGATAAAACCATCGCGTTTGAGTTGCTCAATAATGTGTAAGTGCTCACCCTTGCGGTCGCGCACCAAGGGCGCCAGCAGCATGATTTTACTGCCCTCAGGTAGCGCCAGTACCTGATCCACCATTTCGCTCACGGTTTGCGCCGCCAGCGGCTCGCCGTGAATAGGGCAGCGCGGTTCACCCACGCGCGCGTACAGCAGGCGCAAGTAGTCGTAAATTTCGGTGATAGTGCCCACGGTCGAACGCGGATTGTGCGAGGTGGACTTTTGCTCGATGGAGATAGCTGGGCTCAGGCCCTCTACGTGGTCCACGTCGGGCTTTTCCATCATGGACAGAAATTGCCTAGCGTAGGTCGAGAGCGATTCGACATAGCGCCGCTGGCCTTCTGCGTAGAGCGTATCGAAGGCTAAGGATGACTTGCCGGAGCCCGATAGCCCCGTGACCACCACCAATTTATCGCGGGGAATGTCCAGATCGATGTTTTTAAGGTTGTGGGTGCGGGCGCCACGGACTTGAATGCTATCCACTAAACGGCTCTCTAGAGGGTGAAAACCGACCATTATAGAGATTCGCTCCAGGGCTGTCAGGGATAAAAAAAAGGGGCCCTAAGGCCCCTTCCTGCGCTAAACGAACCGCAACTTAGTTTTGTACGATGGCAGAATAGTTACCCGCGCCGCCAGACTGGCTGATGATTGCCATGTCGTTGGCGCCAGACTGGTGGATAGTCGCCATGTTGACGTTGTCCACCTGGCCGTAGCCGGTTTGCAGGATGCTGGCGCTTGACAGGCTTCCCATTTGTTCGATGGTAGCCAGGTTGTGCTCGCCAGACTGATCCACGTCCGCCATGTTTTCAGCACCTGGCTGGTCGATAGTGGCAACGTTAGACAGGCCTGTTTGTGCAATCAGCGCCATGTTTAAGTCGCCTGAGCCTTGCATGATGGTGGCTTCGAGCATCTCGCCGTCCTGAGCAACGATGGCTTCGCTGGACACAGACTGGTCTTGGCTGATAGTGGCGGTGTTGCTAAAGCCTACCTGGCTGATGTCGGCCAGGGCGCCGTCAGAAATCGCAGTCTGACTAATGCTGGCGGTGTGCATACCACCTTCTTGGCTGATATTTGCTTCGGCGACCCAGGAGTCGTCCTGCACAATGTCTGCCTGGTGGAAGTCACCGGTTTGGAAGATGTATGCCTGATCCAGCAAGGTGTTGGTCTGGGTGATAGACGCGTTGCTGGCAAAGGTAGATTGTTGCTGAATTTCAGCGGTGTTAGACAGCACATTGAACTGATCAATGGTCGCAGTGCTCAGGGCTGCGCTTTCTTGGTCGATGTAGGCCATGTTGTCAGAGGCTAGCTGCTGAGAAATCGAGGCGGATGAACCGTCGGAGACCTGCACCTGAGAGATTTGGCCTTGGTTGCCGTCGCCATCTTGTACGATTGACGCATCGGCAAACCAGCTATCGTTCTGGGTGATGGCACCGCGATTGCCGTTACCAAAAGTTTCCACTGTGGCAGTCATAGAGGCCAAGCTGTCGCCTTGAATAATGGCGGCGCCATTGTCATTGCCGTCTTGCAAAACGGTGGCTGTGCTGTCGAATACGGCCATTTGATCGATAGTGGCAGTATTGTTGTCACCCATCTGATCGGCGGTTGCAATGTTGCCGTCAGCCAGGGCGCCGGCGCTGGTCAGCGCGATTGCAAGTGCGAGCGGTGTTATATGTTTTTTCATAGCATCTTCCTTATTGATTGAGTGCGGGTGTTACTGAAGCTGTCGAATTGACGTGGATTGATGATTGCCGTACTGCACAACCATGCTGGTTAATTGCGAACCTTGTTGATAAACGGTGGCGGAGTTTTGATGGCCCACTTGCTTTACCAAGCTGCGATTTTCGTTACCGTGCTGGGCCACGTCGGCGTGATTGCCTGCGCCCATTTGAATAACCACGCTGTGATTACCGGAGCCCGATTGGACAATGCTGGCGGCCTGCTGGTCCCCCGCCTGGTGTGTCCAACTCACATGCTGGTCGCCCAGTTGCTCTAGGGTAAGCGAATGGTCATTGCCAATTTGCACATTGATGGCGCTGTTGCCGAAGCCTGTTTGGAAGCTACTGGCCTGATTTCCGCTGCCCTGTTGAACGTGCAGCGCCGCATTGTTGGCACCGTAAAATCCAATGGTGGCCAGTTCGTCGCCAAATAGGTCAGCGTTACCTGCGTCTATATCTTGGTAGTGCGCAGGCAGCGGCGAGTCGGCGATAGCGGTGGTGAAAAGCGGTAGGCTTGCACACAAAAGCAGTGCGCTGGCGACGTTTTTCCATCGTCTTTTTTGTAAGTCGTCCATGTAAACTGGCAACCACGTGTATGAATGTCGAACTCATTCTGTGGCTTGTTTCACATTGTCTCTATCGCGCTTAAGTGTGAATTTATTTGGTGTAGACACATTGAAAATTAGTTAATGACTTAAGATTCACTTGTGCTATCTAATAAATTAGTACTAATGAGGCGCACTAGGCGATTTTTGTGTGCAAGGGTTGTTATTGTATTTCCGGTTTTTGCGCTAAATATTGCTGAAGCGTCGCGTTATTTATTTCCTGGGGGTTGGCCAAAGACCAGCTGTTTTTGGCGATGCCGTCGGCAATCAAATGAATCAGTGCAGATTCAAGTGCAGATAAAACGCACATTTGTGCCGGTTCGTTGGTGGTCATGCCCGCTTCCACCTCCAATAATCGTTTGTATTCCACAAAACGAAAAACGCCGCCGGTGATTTCCTGTGAAAGAATTGACTTGCTGGTCATTACGCTGTGTAAGATCCGGCCAGACCGGATGTCGATGGCGCGTAAATTTACTGTAACCTGGTCTGAGCGGTATTGTTCTGATGCCCCGATGCCAAAATAGCGCGCTCCGGCACCGCCAGTTTTGATATTGGATTCGTAGGCGACAATGCTGCCTTCAATCAGCACATTGGCTGCTAGCAGAGAGGGTAACTCTTCGTCGTTGTTTTGCGGCGCATTGGGTTTTTTTAACGCGGCGCGAATAATTTTCCGCTCGGTTAATAAATTCTGCAGGCCTTCCCGCTCCAGCGGAATAAACCAACCCGAATCGTTCATGGCGCTGACCAGCATGGCGGTGGCACCCTGGGTGACGGCAGTGGAAAAGGAGCTGGCAGGGATGGGCTTGTATTGACCAGTCTGGTCGCGAATATTGTAAACCGTCGCCACAATCTTACCTCTGGGTTGCGGCAGGCTGATTAAGTCTTGGTAGGTGCTGGCTCTGGGGGTCAGTGTGGACTTGTTAATGCCTGGGCCAAATAAATTGTCGCCGGTATCTTTCACGGTCTGGCAGCCGGCAAGCAGCAATACCACGCAAGGCAGCATCAGCTGCTTGAAGTTAAACGCGCGCATAGTTCTTCCTGAATTTAGTTCTGAGGATTCAATCCGGAAACCACAATTTCCGTCACTTCGTTGGTGTTTTTGTCGGTGATTACCACGGTGAGTACACCGCTATCATCTACTAAATCCACGATAAACGCGTCGGTCTGCAAGCTGCCGCTATTGCCATTGCCCACATCGGTGAGTAACTGGTTAAGCAAGCGCGATTGCAGCGAATTGGTGAAGCGCTCAATGTCGCTGGGCGCCTGGTAGCCCTCGCCAAGGTCAGGGTTTTTATAAGTGTCCTGGGCGCCGGCATTGCCAAGCAGGTAGCTTCCGTTTAACGCATTGCCGCCAAAGTTGGGGTTGATGGGGGTGTAGATCAGTTCAGAGGCCTGTGAAGCTGTGCTAAGTGCGCAGCAAAACAGAAGTGGGGCCAATAGCGGCATGTTTTTTATCATTGTCGTGTCTCAATATTCGTCCTGAGCGAGATCAAATGTGTCCATAAACAGCATTTGTAATTTGTGTTGTTGGGCTTGGGTGTGAATATATTGCGCAGCGCTAATAGCTTCGTCACTAACATCTACTTTGCCGGGGGGAAGAAATCGGCGGTACACCTCGCGATTATCCAGCGTTACCCAGATTAAACTGCCCCAGCGCGCCGACGGGCGCTCGTAAACCGTGAGGTTATAGTCGTTATTGTCCGTAAAGGTGGCGTTGCGATAATCGCCAAGGTGGCGCACAAAATCGTGGCCCACACGGGTTATCGTGCTGTCGTGCGTAAAGCCCGTGATTTCATCTTCGATTTCCTGTCCCCAGCTGTGCGTGGCAAACAGTAAAGCTACGCACACTGGGGCGGTAAATAGCAGGGGCTTTAGCATGGCGCTATATATTGTTTCTGGCCCAATTGCAGGCTTGTAGGCGATTTTTAACGTCAATTTTTTTAAAGACGTTGTACAGATGACTCTTGATCGTGTGCTCGCTGACAAATAGCGCCTCGGCAATTTGCAAATTGGTAGCACCACCGGCGAGCAGTTCCATTATTTGTAATTCGCGGCGGGTCAGCATTTGGCGCGAGCCGGCGTCCATTGGGGGGCGGCGGTTTTGCTCAATGAGCTGGTGGGTGACCTCGCGCGGTAGCCATAAATGACCGGATATCAGAGCGCCTAGCCCTTTAAGCAGCTGATTGTGGTCGGCGTTAATGTAAAACAGGCCTTTTACCTGTGGCCATTCAGCCAGCAACTCCTGCTCTGAGCGCTGGATAACATTAAACAGGGCGATTACCAGACGGTTGTGTTTGCCCTGTAAATTTTGCATGAGGCTCCGCAAGGTGCTCATATCAAAGTGTTGGGCGTCGATCAGCAACAGCGATTGCTCGCTGTTGAGCATAGGGCTGATTTGCTGTGGCTGGTCGGCCAGCTTACATTCCAGGCCTAATTTATCAGCCATTAAGTTGGCCAGCATCTTGGACTGCATGCTGGATTCGCTCAGCAGCACCATGGTTTCGGCGCTGGATTTGGGGGATACACTGTGCGCGTTCATAGTTCTTGAGTCCGTATTATTGATTATTGCTTCCATGGCGTCTTGACGCTGAACTTTAAGAGTAAAGTTTCAACTATAGTACTGCAAGACGGTGGAACTTAGACTTCTAAAAATACCACCTTAGTATGGGATCGTTAGATTATTTGGCAAGTAAAACCTAGGTTTTTAATGCGTTTCAAGAGATCGTCAGCCTCTCCTTATCAGCGAGGCAGGACAGCTTTGCGAATATCCGAAATTAGTTGGATAGATATTGCTAACTGGTACAAAACCTAGCACTTATTTGGGATAAGTGTTGCGGGGCCTGAGTTGGTACAGACGTCGCAGTCATGGCGAGCGCCTATAAAAAAGCCCCAATTAAGGGGCTATTTCTTTGCTGGCGGGCTATTACTTGCCGGCAGCGGTGGCAGCGGCTTCAGAAAAGCCGGCGGTCAGGGCGTTGGCCACCATCACTTCATCGATACCTGCAGACAGCGCGCGGTCTTGAACGGCTGCGGCCAGCATGGGGCGCTCAGAGACAACCGCGCGAATCATGTTGTCGGCGTGGCTTGCTTCGGCGTTGGCCAGCGTCGCTTCCAGCTCGTTGAGTAGCTGGTCATCGGAAATGGCGTTGATGGCCACTTGGGCCTCAACGCCAGCAATGGTGAGTTCGGCGTTAGCAACGGCGGCGGCCAATTGGTTAAATGCTTCCTGGCGGCTGACATCGCGAATGGCAAAATCGGCCTCTGCCAGTGCAATGGTTAAATCAGCTTCGGCAATGGAGGCGGTTAACAGATTCACGGCTTCCTGCGAGCTCACTGCCAGAATGGCGTCATCGGCTGCGCTCAAGCTGCTGTTGAGGGCGGCTATGGCCGCTGCAGGGTCTTGCTTGGAGGTGTCGGCCAAGGCTGTCGAGCAGGCTAGGGCTAGACTGAGCACGGCGGTATTAAGGTTTTTCATCGCTACATCCTGATGTGATTTTATTGTGGATATGCCGGCCTTTGCAGGGCTGACGCCGCCTAGAATTGATTAAATTCTAATCATTCCACTATAGCGAGCCCTTAACTTCTAAGCAATTAGCACTAAAGAAGCGATAGTTATAGATAATCCAAAAAATAGATGAATTAGCGCTAAAACTGGGTTGCCGTAATTAACCGCCGTCGAGCGTGCAGCGAGGGGCAGGCATTTGCTAGAATGGCCGGCTCGCATTCCCCCAGATCAAACAAGGTTCCCGCCACTGTGACTCCTGCATTTGAACGCCATGCTGTACTGCCGCTTGCCGGCTTGTACGTATTTCGCATGCTGGGTCTGTTTATGGTGTTGCCGGTGCTGACACTCTATGGCCAGTCCTACACGCACGCCACGCCCGCGCTACTGGGGCTGGCGCTGGGCGTTTACGGCTTCAGCCAGGCGTTATTGCAGATTCCCTTTGGTTTTTTGTCGGACAAATTTGGCCGCAAGCCACTGATTTTAATAGGTTTAGTATTGTTTGGCGTCGGCAGCGTGGTGGCCGCATTGGCCGACAGCGTCTATGGCCTGATTGCTGGGCGTTTTTTGCAGGGCTGTGGTGCGATTGCCAGTGTGGTGATGGCATTGGTGGCCGATTTAACTGCGGAGGAAAACCGCACTAAGGCCATGGCCTTGATTGGGGCTTCTATTGGCGCGTCCTTTTCGCTGGCCTTGATACTGGGCCCTTTGATTACCCACAGCTTTGGTTTAGCGGGGGTGTTTTGGGCCACCGCCGGCTTTGCGGTAGCGGGCATGTGGTTACTTTGGCGCAAGGTGCCCGCGGCGCCAGAGCTGGTGGTTCGGCCATCGCCCGCCTGGCCGAGTGTGCTGCGCAATGCAGAACTCTGGCGTCTAAACGTCGGCATTTTTGTACTGCATTTTGTATTGATGGCGACTTTCATTGTCTTTCCGCGTCACCTGGAGGCCGAGGGAATTGGGCGGGAGTTGCATGGTTGGGTGTATCTACCGGTGATGGTGCTGTCGTTTTTGGCGATGTTGCCTTTTATGATTTGGGGCGAGAAGTCCGGGCGATCAAAGTCGGTATTTATGGGTGCCATAGGCCTTTTGGTGGTGGTGCAAGGAGTGTTTGCCGCCGTCTTGGGCGCGCCATGGCAGGCCATTGCCGGGCTCTTTGGCTTTTTTGTGGCCTTTAACCTGCTGGAGGCAACTCTGCCTTCGTGGGTCAGTAAAGTGGCGGCGCCCGAGCATAAGGGCACGGCTACAGGCGTTTACTCGACGCTGCAGTTTGCCGGTGCGTTTATGGGCGGGGCTGTTGGCGGTGCCCTGTTTGAGTGGTCTGGTCAAGCCAGTGTGTACTGGCTGTGTGCCGCTTTGCTGGGACTTTGGCTGGTAGTTGCCGCCTTTCAGGTGCCACCTGCCAAGCCGCTGCGTTTGACGGTGCGCCTGCGCGAGGGCGACGATCGCGAGGCCCTGCAGCAGTTGGTACAGTTGCCGGGCGTCAAGCAGCTTACCTGGGTGGATGCCGGTTATACGGTGCTGTTGCAGGTTGATGGACGAATATTTGATACCGGGGCCCTGGCGCGCTACGAGTGGCGCCCAGCCTAGCAGCCCCGGTTAACAGGCCCCGGCTGCTCTAGTAGCATAGGGGGCAAGATAAACTCGACACAATTCAGGGCCGGTGGTTAGATGGCCCATTACCGCAAAAGATTGGAAGGGGATAGCAAGCATGGCCAGAGGCATAAATAAGGTAATTTTGGTAGGTAACCTGGGGCAGGACCCGGAGACCAAGTACATGCCCAGCGGCGGTGCGGTCACCAACGTGAGTGTGGCAACGTCGGAGACCTGGAAGGATAAAAACACCGGGCAGCCGCAAGAGCGTACCGAGTGGCACAGGGTTGTTTTTTTTAATCGGCTTGCTGAGATTGCCGGCGAATATCTGAAAAAAGGCAGCAAAGTTTACGTTGAAGGTTCGCTGCGCACTCGCAAGTGGCAGGGCCAAGACGGACAAGACCGCTACACCACGGAAATCGTCGCCAGTGAAATGCAAATGCTCGACGGTCGCGGCGATGGCGGCGGCAACTACAATCAAGGCGGATACGACCAAACGCCTCAGCCGCAGCGTCAGCCCATGCAGCAGCAACAGGGTGGTTATCAGCAGCCAGCCCAGCAGCAGGCACCTCAACAGCAGGCGCCCCAACAGCAGCAACAGCCTGCCGGTGGATTCGACAGCTTTGACGACGATATTCCGTTCTAAGCCCATTCGCTGATTGTCTTGCGGCACCTCTGGGGCGCCGCAAGTGCGCGCCACAGCCCATTTTAAAAGGATGTTCCATGACACAGATTACTCCCGTCATTTTGGCCGGTGGCGTTGGCAGCCGACTTTGGCCGCTGTCTCGCTCGCGCTATCCCAAACAATGCATCGACTTGCAAGGCGAGGGCGATAGCCTGTTGCAGGCCACCTTAAAGCGCTGCGGCTTGAGCCAGTCGGCGCCGGTCTTGCTGTGTAACGAAGAACACCGCTTTTTGATTGCGGAACAAGCGCGCGCTATCGGCGTCACGCCGCACAGTATTTTGCTCGAGCCCATGGGTAAAAATACCGCGCCAGCCATTGCGGCGGCGGCCTGGCTGCTGGCGAAAACCCAGCCCGAGGCGGTGATGCTGGTGCTGCCCTCTGATCACGCCATCAGTGACACCCGGCAATTTGAAGAGAAAGTGGCTCAGGGCGCAGCGCTGGCCGCGGGCGGCGCCTTGGTGACCTTTGGGATTGAGCCCAGCGAGCCAGAGACCGGCTATGGGTATATTCGTGCGGCGGGTCCGGGCGAGCAGGCGGCAGTGGCCGAATTTGTGGAGAAACCCGATCTGGCGACGGCGCAGGCCTACGTGGCCGACGGCAATTACCTGTGGAATAGCGGTATGTTCATGTTCCGCGCCGACACCTATTTGCAGGAGCTGGCGCAGTTTGAGCCAGACATTCACCGGCTGACCCAGGCCGCAGTGGACGAAGCCGACACCGATTTAAATTTTACCCGCCTAGCGGAAGCGCCCTTCGGCCAGTTGAAATCTATATCGATCGACTACGCCGTAATGGAGCGCACGCAACGTGCCCAGGTGGTTCGTTTTCCCGCGATTTGGAACGACGTGGGCAGCTGGTCTGCTCTGTGGGCACTGAGCCAGCCCGACGCGCACAATAATGTGCTGAAGGGCGACGCCATGGTGCTCGACTGCCGCAACACCTTGGTCCACGCCCAGTCGCGGCTAGTGACTGCCGTGGGTGTGGACGATTTGATCATTGTCGAAACCGACGACGCCGTCATGGTGGCGCGCAGCGATCGCGCGCAAGAGGTCAAGAAGATAGTCGATCGCCTGGTTGCCGAGGGGCGACCCGAGGCAGACCTGCACCGGGAAGTGCACCGACCGTGGGGTAAATACCACGGGCTGGTGATCAATGGGCGCTACCAAGTGAAGCGTATTACGGTAAATCCTGGGCACAAATTGTCGACCCAAATGCACTACCACCGCGCCGAACACTGGGTGGTGGTTTCCGGCACCGCCAAGGTGCGGGTGGGCGATCGCGAGCAGTTAATCAGTGAAAATGAATCCACCTACATTCCCATAGGCGACATTCACTCCCTGGAAAACCCGGGCAAAATTCCGCTGGAGCTCATTGAAATCCAAACCGGGGGCTACCTGGGCGAAGACGACATAGTGCGGTTCGACGACCGCTACGGACGCAGCTAAACGGCCAGCTTGGTGGCCTCGCGCAGGTCCAGTACCTGCGTAATGCGCGTATCTTGCAAGCTGTCGCTCAGCGTGCTGAAAGGGAAGTCGCCCAGCAATCGCTCGAGCCGACTCTGGCAGCGCGTTAAATTTGTGTAGTGGCGAAAGCGCGAAAACCAGCGGGCGCCCGGCACGCGGGGCTGGTCGGGGTCTATCTCCCAGGGGTGTAGATAAAAAATCTGCGGTTTGGTTTGATTGCGGCTGGCGCGGTTGAACAGCCAGCGCGAGAGCGCATAGGGGTATTGGCGAAAATAGCCGCCGCCGGCGGCGGGAACTGCCTGGCCAAGCACCTTGGCTGTGGTGAGCGGAAACTCCGTTAAGGTGGCGCCCGAGCGGGTAATAATGGTGTAGGGTTCTTCGGGGCTGCCGGGGATACCGTAGTTGTCGTGCCGCGTTGGGAAAATACTGGAGTCCCAGGTAAAACCGAGCTCCGCCAGAATATCGAGCGCCCACAATGACTGCTGGGTGATAGAGTAGCTTGCCGCGCGGTAGCCCTGCACGGGGGTGCCGGTCAGATCTTCCAGTAACTGTTTAGAGCGCAGCGTTTCCTCGCGAAACACCTCGGGTGTTTGTCGGTAGATCAATTGATGGCTGTAACCGTGCGATGCGACTTCGTGGCCGGCGGCGTGAATGCGCTGCACCAGCGCCGGATAGCGCTCGGCCACCCAGCCCAAAATAAAAAAGGTAATTTTGATTTGGTGCGACTCAAATAGCGCCAGTAACGCGTCGGTGTTGCGCTCTACCCGACAGGGCCAGTTATCCCAGTCGGCGGGATCGATAACGTCATTAAACGCCGCCACGTGAAAATAATCTTCCACATCCACTGTCATGGCGTGGGTAATGTGTGGCGCATCCGGCCTATTCATGCCTTTATCCCTGGATTAAACCTTGTAGTAGTCGCGATACCATTTCACGAAATTTTCTATGCCCACCTCAATGGGGGTGCTGGGCTTGTAGTTCACATCTTGCATTAGCGCGTCCACATCGGCGTAGGTGTCGGGAACGTCGCCCGGCTGCAGGGGCAGTAGATTTTTCGTGGCTTTTTTGCCAAGGCAATTTTCGAGCACTTCAATATAGCGCAGCAATTCCACCGGGTTATTACTGCCGATGTTATACAGTCGGTAGGGTGCCTTTGAGGTGGCGGGGTCGGGGGTGTCGCCGTTCCAGTTGCTGTTGGTGGGCGCCGTGTGATCCAGCGTGCGCACAACGCCTTCGACAATGTCATCAATATAAGTGAAGTCGCGGCGGTGATTGCCGTAGTTGAACACGTCGATGGGTTCGCCCGCCAAAATTTTGCGGGTAAAAATAAACAGCGCCATATCGGGTCGGCCCCAGGGGCCGTAGACCGTGAAAAAGCGCAGACCAGTAGTGGGAATATTAAATAGATGACTGTAGGTGTGGGCCATCAGCTCATTGGTTTTTTTACTGGCAGCATAGAGGCTGACGGGGTGGTCCACATTGTTGTGTACGGAAAACGGCATGGCGGTGTTGGCGCCGTACACGGAGCTGCTGGAGGCGTAGACCAGATGATCGGTGCCTATGTGACGGCAGGCCTCTAGGATATTCAGAAAACCGGTGATGTTGGCGTCCAGGTAAGCCTGTGGGTTTTCCAGCGAATAGCGTACGCCGGCCTGGGCCGCCAAATTCACGACGCGGTCGGGTTTATGTCGTTTAAAGGCCTGATCCAGACTGGCTTTGTCCTCAATACTAAGCTGTTCAAACTGAAAGCCCTCGCGCGCCGTGAGCCGGCTTAGGCGGGCCTGCTTTAAGGTGACGTCGTAGTAGTCGTTCAGGTTGTCGATGCCGACCACTTCGTCGCCGCGCTCAAGCAGCCGGTGGCTCAGTGTCGATCCAATAAAGCCGGCGGCACCGGTGACTAAAACTTTCATGAGGGCACTCTCGCAAATTCCGTGTGTTGTATTTTACAGCCGCGCGTCTACGTCGGCTTTGGCTAGGATGTGTTTGACGTCGTACAGCACCGAGTCTGATTTGCCGAGCGCGCGAATGGCGCTGGCGCCCATGGCGCGAAACTGCTCGTGGCCAACGCACAGGATGATGGCGTCGTAGGTGCCGTCGCTGGGCTGCTCAATGAGCTGCAGGCCGTACTCGTGCTGGGCTTCCGCAGCGTCGGCCCAGGGGTCGTACACGTCAATCTGCGCGTGATAGGTTTTCAATTCATCAATGATGTCCACCACGCGGGTATTGCGTAAATCGGGGCAGTTTTCCTTAAAGGTCAGCCCCATGATCAATACGCGGCTCCCAACGACGTGCACCCGTTTGCGGGTCATGAGCTTGATGACCGATTCGGCCACAAATGCTCCCATACCATCGTTAATGCGGCGGCCTGCCAGAATCACCTCTGGGTTATAGCCTACCTGCTGGGCTTTAAAGGTGAGGTAATAGGGATCTACGCTGATGCAGTGGCCGCCGACGAGTCCGGGCCTGAAGGGCAAGAAATTCCATTTGGTGCCGGCCGCTTCAAGCACCTCCAGGGTGTCGATCTCCAGCCGCTTAAAAATCAATGCCAGCTCGTTAATCAGCGCGATGTTGATATCGCGCTGGGTGTTCTCGATCACCTTGGCGGCCTCGGCCACTTTGATGCTGCTGGCCTTGTGCGTGCCCACGGTTACAATCCGGCCATAGAGCGCGTCGACAAAATCGGCCACCTCGGGCGTCGAGCCGGACGTTACTTTCACGATGTTGTGCACGCGATGGGCTTTGTCGCCGGGGTTGATGCGCTCCGGGCTGTAGCCGGCGTAGAAGTCTTCGTTAAAACGTAGGCCAGATACGCGCTCAATAATGGGGATGCAGTATTCCTCGGTGCAGCCCGGGTACACCGTCGACTCAAAAATGACCACGGCTTGCTTCTTGATGACCCTGCCGAGCAGTTCAGAGGCTTTTTGCAGCGGGGTTAAGTCGGGTTGTTTGGCCGATGTGATGGGCGTTGGAACAGTAACGATATAAACGTCGGCATCTTTTATATCGTTTTCGTTATAGGTGAAGCGAAGTTGCGTGGCCTGTGCCAGTTCGGCTTGGCTGAGCTCTTGTGTGTGATCTTTGCCTTCGCGCAGTGACTCGATACGCCGCTGGTGAATATCAAACCCCAGTGTTGGTAGTTGTTTACCAAACTCGGCTGCCAAGGGCAGGCCAACATAACCTAAGCCAATAATGCAAAGTTGGGGAGAGCTGGGGAGCATAGGCCGCGGTCCTTGTGGTGGCGTCGTAGTAGGGCGCGTAAGTTACCATAATTTGCGGGCTTCGGTGTATGGCTAAAGTCTAATGCTGGTTAAATAATATTCATACTAAAGACTCGGGTAATTATCGGGGAAAACGATATAATGGTGGGCTAATTTGGCACGGAATAATGCCTTGTCAGCTATCCAATCAAAGGCACAGAGAGGCCTGCACAGGATGTATTTAGGGAAAGGGATTTAGGGTGTCGTATATACGCCTCAATAAACACTATATCCACCAGCACTTTGTCGTACTGGGCGTGATAGAGGCTTGCCTGCTCATTGGCGTAGCCTGGGTAGCCCAGCATCTGCAATTGCTGCTTCTGGATGTCGCTCCGCGTTGGTCGTTAGACCTATTCGATCTCGCTCCGCTGCTACTTTTTGCGGCAATTTTAAGTTGTTGCACCTTATCTATGGGCGTGTACATCGCGCTTGTGCGCGAGGGCTACGCCAGCATGATGCTGCGCACGCTCGTCAGCTTTTTCCTGCTGGGCAGTATCAGCTTGTATGTGGTGAACCTACTAGCCGGCGGCAATTTTATCGACAGGGGCCTGGTGTTCTGGGGTGTGCTAGTGGCCACGCTGGTGGTGTTTGCAGTGCGTGGCTTGTTTATTGCCCTGGTGGATACGGCCAATATGCGCCGACGCGTGTTGGTCTATGGCGCCGGTCAGCGCGCGCAAGCCTTGTTGTCGGAACTACAAGAAGCGAAAACCAAACTTGGCGTGCAAGTTGTGGGATGCGTGGCCGCCGGCAGTGAAACCCCCGTGGTGGACAGTAAGCTGCTCAAGCCTAGCCCAGACAACTGGGTGGCCTTTGTTAAGCGCGAACAGATATCTGAAATAGTCATAGCGCCCGACGAAAGCCGCCGGCAGCAAGCGGGTGCAGGCTTACCGGTGAACGAATTCTTAGATTGTAAGATTGCCGGGGTCAGCTCTACCGATGTCTTAAGTTTTTGCGAGCGCGAGCTCAACCGCATTGATGTGGATATGTTGCGCCCCTCCTGGTTGCTATTCTCCGATGGTTTTAAAAATTCCCGCCGTAATCTGTTCGTCAAGCGCACCTTCGATCTCGTGTTGTCGCTGCTGTTTTTGGCTGTGCTTTGGCCATTCATGCTGCTCACGGCGCTGGCGGTCAAATTGGAGAGTCCCGGCGGCGTGCTTTACTCCCAAGAGCGGGTAGGGTTAAACGGCCGGACTTTCAGAATTTATAAGTTTAGAAGCATGCGACAAGACGCCGAAGTGGGTGGCAAGGCCGTGTGGGCGCAGAAGAATGATGCACGGGTGACCCGCGTGGGCGCCTTCATTCGCAATACGCGGTTAGACGAGTTACCACAGCTGTATAACGTGATCGTGGGGCAAATGAGCTTTGTGGGGCCGCGCCCAGAGCGTCCGCAGTTTGTGGAGCAGCTGGCCAAGGAAATCCCCTTTTACAACACCCGTCACCGGGTGAAACCCGGCCTAATGGGATGGGCCCAGCTAAAATATCCCTATGGCGCCTCGGTAGAAGATGCAAAAAACAAGCTTACCTACGACTTGTACTATGCCAAAAACAAGAGTTTTTTCATGGATATGCTGATTTTGGTGCAAACCGTAGAAATCGTCTTATTGGGCAAGGGTGTACACTGATTGAGGTGATGCGCCCTGCTTAATCACCGCTAGGAGAAATGCGTGAAACAAATCGTTCAGCTCGTTCAGTTAATGTGTTGTGGTGTGTTGTTAGTGGCGTGTGCGGGTAACTCGCAGGTGGCGCCACCACCGGTAGCAGATGCCGGAGCGGTGCAGGAATACCGCATTGGCGTGGGCGATGCATTGCAAGTCAACGTATGGCGCAACCCAGAGCTTTCTTTGGCTGTTCCAGTGCGGCCCGATGGCAAGATTTCGATGCCTCTGGTGGGCGATATTCTTGCGGCCGGTATGACGCCCTTGGAATTGTCGGAAAACATTGTGTCCGGTTTGAGTAGTTATGTTCGCAATCCGCAGGTGACGGTGATTGTGGCAAATCCCAGTAGCTCTGATTTCCAGCGCCGCGTGCGTATTACGGGTGCGGTCCAGGCGCCGCAATCTATCCCGTTTCGCGAGGGTATGACTGTGCTGGATTTGGTGCTGATCGCCGGTGGGGCCAATGATTTTGCGTCATCCAACAATGCTAAGTTGTACCGAAAAATAGGCGGTGAGATGAAAATTTACCCGATTCGGTTAGACGATTTGCTGAACAAAGGGGATGTGAGCACAAACTACCCACTGCAGCCGTCCGATATTGTCACCGTCCCCGAACGAGCTTTTTAATTAATGAAATTGCCCTACGCAAGTAACGAGCGCCACGATGGATAAGGTTTATTTAAAAGAATTATTGGCTGCGCTTAAGGCAGAGTTTATTCGCCATCGCCTGGCTGTGGTGGCGGTTTTTTTAACGGTGAGCTTTTTGGCGCTGGGTGTCGGCGTGCTGTGGCCAAGTAAGTACACCACCAGTGTGGTGCTGTATTCCGACGTAACTAATATTATTGAGCCATTGTTAAAGGGGCGGGCGGCGGTTACCGATGTGGATCACTCGCAGCAAGCCCGGGAAATAATCTACGCTCGCGTCATCATGGAAGCAGCTGCGAAGGAAATGGGCTTGATTAATGATGCGATGGCAGCAGACGAAAAAGATCGCATCATTAAGCGTATTCGCTCTGGACTCAACGTTAAGCCGGATCGAAACAACTATTTTACCGTTAGCTACTCTGCGCCCGATCCCGATGACTCGTTTGAAACCCTATATGCCATTACTTCCGCCTTTATCGAAAATACTGAAAAGAAAAAGCGCGAAGAAAGCTTAGGCGCATTTAACTTCATCGATGCACAGGTGCAATCCTACAAGCGGCAGCTAGAGCTGGCCGAAGAGCGATTAAAAGAATTTAAATCGCAAAACCTAGACGGTACGGAAGCCTCAGTGGCAGCGCGTATGGGGCAGCTGCGGATAGATATCGAAACACTGGCTATCAGTATTGAAGAGTCCCAGTCGCGCATCAATACCATCAAAAAACAACTGTCCGACGAAGGGCAGTATTTGCAAACCAAGGGTCAGGTGGATGAGTTGGCGCAGCGGCGACAGGCGCTGAATACACAGTTGGAGCACTTGTTACTGAGTTACCAGGAAAGCTATCCGGATGTAATTTCGCTGCGCGGCCAAATTAGGGAGCTGGATAATCTGATTCAGCAAACCAAACAAAGTGGTGAAATCTACGGTAAGGATGTTGAAAATCCACTTTATGAAGAATTGCGCAAGCAGCTATCTTTGGCAGAAGTTGATTTGCGCGCACAAGTACGCAGAATGCAGTCATTGGAAAAGCTGCAGACGCAAGAAATGGAGCGCGCCCAACGGGTGGCTGCAAACCAGGCACAACTGTCAGAGTTGACGCGCGACTACAACGTAACCCGCGATGTCTACGAAGAGATGCTCCAGCGCAAAGAATCTGCGCGCCTGTCTATGACGCTTGATCAAGAGGGGCAGGGTGTCACCTACCGGATTCAAGATCCGGCCACCTTTCCACTTTCCCCTTCCGGGATCAGTTACATTCACTTTGCTATTGCGGGCCCGGTGTTAGGTTTATTAGCCCCGTTGGGGCTGATTATCTTGCTGATTATGGTAGATCCTCATTTTCGCTCTGCGCGGGCTATGCAGCAAATGTTGCCGCCAGAAATTGAGCTGGTGGGTGTGATTCCGCACTACGACTCCCCCATTGCCAATCGCCTGTTGCGCAAAGACATTTTGCTGCTTGGTTTCCTGGCTGTGCTGGCCATGGGCGCCTACGCAGGGCTTGCGATCTATTGGTACAGGATGGCGTTTTAACGTGGAACTCACCGATCAATCAAAGCCGCCGCGCTTGCGTGCCGTCGCTGGCACTAAGTCGGGTGGAGGTGGCACTGATGATCCCGTAGAGCGCCAATACCAAGCGGCAGATCGCGCCTTGCAGCAGGGTAATTCCGCGTTGGCAAAGTCGCTGCTGGACACCTTGTTAAAGGAACACCCCACGCACTTTCGTTCGCTAATGCTGCAAAGCGCAATAGCGATGGGGAAGTCTCAGTTTGCCAAGGCGGAAATGTATGCCCGCGCGGCAGTAAAGTCGCTACCGGTGGCCAGCGTAATTAGCCTTGAGCGGGCAGTAGCTTTGAGCCAGTTAATCGACGCGCTGACTAAGCAAGGGAAGCAGCAAGAGGCTGATGTATTTACCCGTATGCTTGGCCGCGCCAACGCCGTCAAACACGCTAAGCAAACTGAAGACGCTGTCAGTTGCGCGGCCCAGGCCGTGCAGGCAGTTGCACCAGAAATAAATGCGCAAATGAATGATAACCCGCCAGTGTCGGCATCGACACAGCCGGTCAACAAGCTAGAGGCAGGCGAAATGTTAGAAGAAGCCAGTATTAAGGTTGCCAAAGCTGCCCCCCAGGAAAAACGAAGCGGCAAGGCAAAAATTAAAGACATGTCGCCATCGCCCCTGTGGAGCCAGGAAGAGCTGCACGAGCGTAAAGTGGTTTACGTAGGCATGCGCCAGCGCGAAGTGCTCAATGCCTTTCGCGAGGTGCGTATTCGGCTGCTGCAGAAGAACAATGCAGACAATATGGTAGTGATGGTTTCGTCACTTAAAGAGGCCGGCGGCGGTAGCTTTTTTGCGTTTAACCTTGCTGCGACATTTGCGTTAGACCCGCAAAAAACCGCATTGTACGTGGACTGTAACCCCTATGACTCATCGGCCGAGCGCTATGTAAATGGCGTGATTAATTTTGGCCTATCCCAATATCTCACCGACGACGAAATTCAGTTAGAGCAAATAATCTACCCGTCGGGCGTAGAGCGTGTGCGGGTTATCCCTACGGCAGGTAGCAACGAGTCGGCTGCAGAGTTATTCAACTCCGAGCGCATGCAAACCTTTATTTCAGAAATCAAGGCCCGCTACCCCGATCGTTTTATCATATTGGATGCTCCATCGGTGGAGT
Source organism: Simiduia sp. (assembly GCF_058345725.1). Lineage (NCBI taxonomy): Bacteria > Pseudomonadati > Pseudomonadota > Gammaproteobacteria > Cellvibrionales > Cellvibrionaceae > Simiduia > Simiduia sp. The sequence goes on from NZ_JBTUOC010000029.1 coordinate 38,670, forward strand.
CGTCTACAGAGGCACGTATTCTCGCGCAGCATTGTGATCAGGCATTACTGCTAGTGCCTTTTGGTCGCGCAACGCAAGACGAGGTACTGTCTGGTGTGGACGCGGTTGGCAAAAGCCGCTTTGCAGGCTTGGTATTTAATCACTAATGCAGTTTCAGCTCAGAATAGGACGCTTTGCAAAACCGCAGTTAGGCAGGGTTGTCAGAGCTAGGAAATGAATAATAAACAGGTGGGCGCTATGCAAAAACCTACGCACATGATGATGCTACTTTGTGGCATAGCGATCGCGCCCTGTGTGAGTTTGGCGCAGCCAGCAGAGCCTGGTGCCGGTGGCGGTGCTCGCTACGGCGGTAGCCTGAGTGCCAAAACCCAAATAACCGATAACGCCAGAAAGTCTGAAACTAATCCCATTGAAGAGCGCCAGGATGAATTGAACGCTAATCTATTTGGCGAGTGGCAGGGCCAGTGGGCTAGCTTTGAGGCGGATTACACTGCGTTGCTCAACCACTACAACGAAGATTCACAAGACGCCAAAAACACCTTAGAGGGTGCTGCCAGCCTACAGTTGGGGCGAACCCAGGATCTACTGGACGTATTGATCTCGCACAGTCGCCGTTCGCAGTATGACTCACCAGAAAGTGTTGAAATTAATGAGAATCTTGACGAGCGAAAAATTTGGCGCATTGTGCCGACATTGAAAACCGCACTAACCACCGTTGATTCTATCGGCCTGCAGGGCAGCTACGAAACCATAGGTTACCGGTACAACACCTTGCGCGATAGTGAGCGGAAGGGCGGAAATATTTACTGGCATCACCGCTTTTCGCAGTCAGATAGCCTGCGTACCAGTGCGGGTACTACGCAGGTGGAGTATCCTAACGGCAATCAAGACGATTTTGAATTAGTGTACGTGAACTTAACCTACAGTGCGCAATTGCGATCGCTTCAATATAGTCTGATGGCCGGTGTCAACAAGGCCACGTTTTCCGATGGCGACAAAGACTATCAAGCGCCGACCTATAGAGGCGTATTGAGTTATGCCAATGGGCCACACCAAGTGTCCTTCAATTTTGCACAGGAAATTACCGATTCCTCTTACGGGAGTGGCAACCAACTGGGATTTGATCCACTGCCTGGCAGCGACGGCGTCGGCATTGATCAAATTGAACGCCAGAGCTTGGGATTGGATTGGCAAACCAGCAGTGTGTGTAGCCGATGTACGCTTGGGATTTTTGTGCAGTCGAAAAGCGATAATTATCGACGGCGCGATGAAGATAACCAGGAAACATCAGCAGGCCTGCGCATGGGCTACAGATTTACGGAGCGTGCAAGTTTTGCTGCCAGTGTCAGTCGACGGTGGCAGGAATTTGATGCGCCAAGTAGGCCTAATTTTTACAGAGATGTTGCAGGTGTCCAGTATGACTACCGATTCGCTAGTCATCTGACTGCCGGCATATTTTACGATTTTGAAAGCCGGCAGTATGAAAATGACGGCGGTGCGTACGACGAAAATGCTATCGGTATTTCCGTTTCATATTCTTTTTAAACTTTCCAAAGGTTTGGCAGGGTGCCCATGAAAACGCTAATAAAACTCCAGTGGATCTTGGTTGTAATCGTCGCGTTTATTGCCGGCTGTAGTAACGACTCAGCAGAAAACGCAGAAAAATCGGCCAGGCATCTAAAGTCCGCGCAGGTATATGAAAAGCAGGGCCAGTATCGCGCCGCAATGCTAGAGGCGCGCAACGTGATTCAATTGGCACCTGGTACTCCCGACGGTTATCTGGTTCTCGCGCGTATCTACAATCAAATTGGCGCCTTCTCAATGACCCAGAAATTGCTTGAAACGGCGCGCGAGCAAGGGGTTGAGCAATCTCATGAGTTAGATATTCAATTGGCTGAGTCATACTTGGCTAACAAGAAATTCAAGTCGGCGTCTCAATTGCTAGAGGCTATTCCCGTGGCTACGCAATCGCAAGAGGGGCTAGTACAGCGCAGCCGCTTATTGGGCGAGGCCTATCTTTACCTGAAAGCCTATGATGATTTTGACGGTTTGTTGGCTGACCTTAATAAAAACCCTAACCCTGAATCGCAAGTGGCTCAACTTTACCTTTCTGCAGCGAAAGATTTGTCCGAAAATAAACCTGAATTGGCTGAAGAAAAGTTGGGGAATTTGCTAACGCAAAACGCCACTTATTTTGATGCCTTAACACTTATGGGGGATATTTCGCTTTACCATAACAATCTAGATAAGGCGGAAAGTTATTACACCAAGGCGCTTAGCAGTCTGCAATCAACTGATGTCATGCTGGCAGATAAGACGTTTGTGTTGCGTCGATTGATCGATACATTGGTTCAGTTGGGCCGATCTGCAGAGGCATTTACTTACCAAAAGATCTTGTCTGATGCGAGCCCAGGTAGTTACGCGGCGCAGCAAAAGTTTACCGAGGCCATGGAGTTGTATGTAAAAGGCGATTTAGATGGCGCATCGAAGCTATTAAAAGAGTTGCGCGAAGAATTTCCTCAAGATAAAAATTCAGCCACGTTGCTTGGCCTTGTGGCACAACAGCAGGGAGAGCACGAACTGGCGTCGCAACTGTTCGATGAGTTTATCGACACGGAGACGGCAACACCTACAGTCATTCAAGCGGCAACCCTAGCAAAACTAAACACCCAAAAATCCGCGGAAGCCATGGCTATGCTAAAGGCTGCTGTCGCGCAGCAGCCTAATAATGCAGGCATACTCTCCACCTATGGCTTGGCGCTGGTTGAACTTAACCAAGATACCAATGAAGCCATGATGGTTTTAGAGCGCAGCTTGGCGCTCAATCCAGATCAGCCCCGATTGCGTATTGCGCTCGCGCGAAGCTACCTACAGAAAGACAAGAAAGAGCAAGCGATAGCGCAGCTTAAAAAGGCCCACGATGAAGCGCCAGATGACATTCTCATTCAGCAGGCTTACTACCGTACCTTGGCAGCATCTGATAAGCGCGAAGAGCTGAAGCGAAATATTGACGCCTATGTGGCAAAAAATCCCCAAAGCGCTAAGGGGGCTTTCTTTGTCGGCTGGTATGAGTTGGGTTCACAGCGCTTTGGTGCCGCTCGCAAAGCGTTTGAGCGTGCGGTTTCTTTGGGCGACGCAGAAGTAAAAGGCATTGCCTACGCGGGGCTGGCCCAAAGCTATGAAGCAAGCGGCCAGCTGGTCGAGGCTACGCAGGCTTGGGAAGACACCATTAGAACCAACCCAGCGGCACTGAAGGCGTATGGTCAGTGGCTAATTACGCTACAGCGTAGGGGGCAGATTGCCCAGGCAGAAGGTCGCCTAGCCGATTTAAATATTGATAAATCCTTTTGGCAGCCAGACTACGCTATGTCGCGTTTGGCATTTGAGCAAAAGGACTTCGATAAATCGTTAAAGCTAGCGCAGTTAGCGCTTAGCAAGAAACCTTCGGCGCCGGGCGTGCGCGCACTCGCCGCAGAGGCCAGTCAGCAGTTGGGCTTTCAACATTATCAGAAGGGCGATGTGAAGGCGGCCAAGGCGGCACTGCTAAAGGCTGCAGAATGGGTGCCGGATAATATCACCTTCATTGCAAATTTGATCAAGATTGAACTGGATGGCGGCAATAACGCCGGCGCTCAAAAAATCCTGGATCAATATAGTGCCAATAATAACGATTCTGTTGCACGGCACTATTTGCAGGGCAAGATTTACGAGCAAGCGGATAATCCACAGCAAGCACTTGGCGCTTTCCAGGCTTCTTGGGGTGTAAACCCCACAGACCTCACTGGCGAGGCAATGTTCAATTTATTAGCGCGAACTAAAGGTGGCTCTGCTGAATTTTTAGAGGAGTGGATAAAAGCACTGCCAGAATCGAGTAAGCCGGTGTTGTTCAAGGCCATGCTTGTCCAGAGTCAGGGTGATCTCGATGCTGCGGAAACCTTGTATAACAAGGCGTTGGCACTTTCACCGAATATACCTGCCGCGTTAAATAATTTGGCGTGGATTTACCATGACCGTGGCGATGAAAGAGCACTGCCCACGGCTAAAAAAGCATTTGATTTGGCACCCAATAGCGCAGCAATTATGGATACCTATGCATGGATGCTCGTTGAAAATGGTCAAGTTGCAGAGGGGCATGCCATTTTAGAACAAGCGGTAACCTTGGCGCCAAACAATGCTGAAATCAAAGAGCACCTGACAGCGGCCAAGGCAAAGCTGTAAGTTAGGGACGCCCGGTGGGCGCGGGTAGTGTTGCATGGGACAGCAAACAGTCAATAAGCCGCGCCTTGGGGCTATAGACGGAATGCGCGGTATAGCCGCGCTGGCCGTCGTACTATTTCATCTAAGCGGAGCCTTAAGGGAACCTTTAGCGGTACTTTTACCGCACTGGGTTATGGTGGCTTTTTCCTATGGCTATCTAGGTGTCCCTGTATTTTTTGTCATCAGTGGATTGGTGATATCTCGAAATATCAAAGAGGGAATTGATAGGCGCTACGCGGGTATGTTCATTCTGCGCCGCAGCCTGCGCCTAGATCCTACCTACTGGGCGGCGATCATTATCGCAATGTCTACCACTTTGGCGAACTCCTATCTCTTTGATCAGCCAGCACAGCTGCCAAACGTGAGTGGCGTGCTGTTACTCTTCGTTTATCTTCAGGATATTTTCGCTTTAGAGCAAAGCCTGTCAGTGTTGTATTGGTCGCTGTCGTTATACGGTATTGTTCAATGAGCATTCAGCCAATAATTCGGTTAGAGAACCCACCTAAATCCCCATTTAGGTCCCGGGCATGGCTGAACGCCTGGAATTATATTTTTGGTAAGAATGCAAGCATTCAGGTTGTTAAGCCAGCTGAGGCTAGCCGCTTAGAAGAACACTTTTATCTCTCGCAAGTAAAAATACGCGGAGTCCGATTTACCCAGTTAGCACCATTGGGTTGTAGTAACGCTCTATTAGCATCGCCAAGATCAGAATACAACAGCATCAAGGATGTTACTGTGATTCGCGATCTGCTAAGTCGACTGAAAGAACTAGGCTGTGGTTGGTCTCAACTATTTCTGCCCGATATGGCTCCCAGCATGGCGCTGCAAGTAGAGCTTCAAAAAATCGCGCTAGAAATGAGCGCAACCTTAACTCAGGCCAAATATGATCTGAGTTACCGTATCGCGCCTATGCCAATTGAAACCTACACAAGTCAACTTAGCCGCTCTACGCGCGTGCGCTATTTTGGGAACCGCCGGCGACTATTACAAGCAGGAAAAATAGAACTGAAAAGTTTACCCCTAAGCGAGTGGGATAGATTTGTCGGCCTGCTAAACAGTATGCATCGGAATAGGTGGCAAAAGGACTGCTATAGTCAGACCACGGCAGATTTTATCCATTGCTTTTTGACAGAAGGAGCGGCAGAGGGGGTGAAGCCTGTACTCTCTGTACTGGAGGTTGATGGGAATGTCTGCTCTGTCTTGCTGGATATTATTTACGCAGGTAATCGTTATAACCTGCAATCTGGCTTTCTAGAGCGTTTTGCTACAAATGTTCAATTGGGCTCATTGCACTTAGGGTATGCCATAGAGGACGCTCTAATGCAGGGTATAGGCTATGACTTCTTAGCCGGTACTGGACGCTCTGATAACTACAAAGCCAAGATCGCCACTGAGGCTATTCCGTTAACCACCTATAGGCTAGAACGTGGGTTGCTGGGGCTCGCTAGAAAAGGATCACTCTGGCTGAAATCGGTGAAGGGCACATGAGTATACAGCCACAGGTCAGCGTGATCATGTCTGCATACAATACTGCAGCTTATATTGAAGAGGCGATTGATTCCGTGCTGAACCAAACGGTCGCCAATGTGGAATTAATTATCGTGGATGATGGTTCCACAGATAGTACAGCTGAAATAATATCCAACCGCTTATCCGACCAACGTATTTTATACACAAAAATAGTAAATAGCGGTAGCCCAACAGCTCGGAATGTTGGAATAAAAATGGCCCGTGCTCCCTACATTGCTTTTATAGACTCCGATGATCTGTGGCCTAGCCATAAGCTAGAGCGGCAGCTAGACGAAATATCTCCGGGTAAAAATTCCGCCGTGATCGGCGCAGTGCAGCGCTTTGTAGTTGATGGTAATGGAGAGCGTGAATTTCTGTCGATAAGCTACCCCCCAGAACAAACCTCTCAATCCCAATATAGAGACGCACTGCTTAGTCTCGAGCTCAATCAGATGTCATGCTTCAACACATTATTAGCTCCGACAAAGGCAATACAACAATTCGGGCTTTGGGATCCAAACTTTGTTACTGCTCACGACTGGGAGAATTGGTTGCGCCTCAGTGGTGTGCTTGAATTTAAAACGATAGAGGAACCCATGTACTTCTATCGGAAGTACCCTAATAGTTCCACTCGAAAGAATTCCTATAGAACAGCGCTTTACTACCAGTGTGAGGTTGTAAATAAGTATGCTGCTAAAAGTTTCTTTGGCGCAATGAACGCGAGACGCTACAAAGCAATTCGCTATGAACCTTTTATCAATGCGGCCTTAAATAACAAAAATCGATTTTTGGCTCTTTTAATATTTTTGCAGTCCACTTTTAATTCTAACCTTTTATTTTCAAGAAATGGATTGCGAATTTTATTTAGAATACTAACGGATTGAATATAAATTGAGTAGATTGAATTTATTGATAAAGGGTTCGGCCCTTCGAGGGATTGAAACGGTAGTTGCTATTGTTTGTGGTTTTATCACCTTGCCTATCATGCTGAATGGGTTGGGGCAAGATATGTATGGGTTGTGGGTATTGATCAGCAGTTTTACGGCTATGATGTATCTATTTGATCTCGGTTTTGCTTCAGCGGTAACACGAAATATTACAATGGCTATATCAAAATCTGAGCACAAGAGTGCCAATATCGTTATAAATAGTGCGCTTTTGGTATATTCGTGTATCAGCTTTATTATAATAATTTTTATTTTACTTCTAGTCGAGTTTTATACGCCTGACCTAATAGACGGTGTGACAGAAGCAGATTTTAAATTGGTTCTTCTGCTTATTGGATTTGGTATGGCGCTTGATTTTCCATCGAAAGCCTTTGCTGGGATATTCTCTGCACACTATCGATACGATATTCAGTCGTCATATAGAATAGTATTTAAAGTTTCGAATGCAATAATCCTAATCTACCTCATAAATTCTGGTTATAAAATAGTTGCAATAGCAGCCATGACCGCAGCTCTCAGCTTTTTAGATACGATCGTCTTTGTCTTAATGTCTAAGTATGTTTTTAAAGAAATGAAACTGTCCGTCAGTTACATCAGTCGGTCCCAGTTAGTTGACTTATATAAGTTTAGTATCTGGGCGTTATTCATTGATGTTGGAAGTATGCTTAGGTCGCGAATGGATCTATTCTTCATTGGTGGATTCGTTTCATATAGTGCAGTGTCAGTTTATTATATACCCGTAAGGCTAGTCGATTACTCTCTTCTATTACTATATAAGATGCTAGGTATTACACTGCCAATTTTTGCCGGACATGTAAGTAATAAAGATAATAGATCAATTGAGCAAGACCTTAAGATAGTCGGAAGGATTAATTCGTATTTCTGTGTGGCCACGATAACATTTTATTTGTTCTTCGGTAGTCTATTGCTTAGCGCTTGGATGGGAGATGAGTATGACGAAGGGTCCGGTTACATCATACTAATGATATTGCTATCAGGGCGGCTTGCAATGTTGTTAACAGATCCGTTTAACAATTGTTTATACGCATATGGAAAGCACAGAATCTTAGCTATGTTTACATTTTTTGAGCTGATGTTGATGCTGGCAGGATTGGCTTATAGCTGTTTTTACATGGATGCAAACATATTCTCTATTGCCATATCAATGTCTTTGCCCTTGTTGGTTTCTAGATTGATTGCCTATCCATTTGTGGTGCTTAAAACTTTGGAGCTTTCGGAAAGTATTAAATTGGTGAGTTCTATATACCGCCCCCTAATTTTACTTATTCCAGTTTTTCTAATTAAGTCAGTAATAGATAGTGTTACGAATTATTACGATGTGTTTTACATAGTTTCCTCGTCGTTTGTTATTTCGATAGTTTTTATCTTTTTCTTGGTGTTGGAAATTGATAGTCGTGAGCGAAATATATTAACTAAATATTTTAGGAAGATTGGGCGACATGGATAACGTGCTGATTAATCAACCACTGGTTACTGTTGTAATAATTACTTACAATCAAGAGTCATTGATTGGCGAGGCGATTGAAAGTTGCCTAGCTCAGACTTACCCTGCCATTGAAATTATTGTAGTGGACGATGGGTCAATCGATAATACATGCGATATTGTTCGAACGTATCCTGAAGTTGTACTTATTAGCCAAAAAAATAGTGGTGGGTGTTCGTCGCCAAGAAACACTGGACTAGATGCAGCTAAGGGTGAATTTATATGCTTTCTAGATGGGGATGATATATATCTTCCTGAAAAAATATCAAGGCAAGTATCGTTGTTGATTGAGCGTGACTCCTGTCGCATGGTGGTCTCGAATTACCAGAATTTCTACTTCGATAGAGTGGCAGACGACCATTTTTCAACATGTACACATTTGAATAGATGGAAATGTGAAAGTGAATCTTGCTTGCTAGAATCTGGTGAGGCTCTATCTATATTGATAGACCAAAATTTCTCCATTGCTAGTTCGCCTCTTTTTAGGACAGGTTTTGTTAAAGAGGTTGGTGGATTTAACGAGGGGTTGCAGGCTTGTGAAGATTTTGAATTAGTTTATCGATGTATTCTAAGGTCGAAAATAGTGCTTGATTGGCATGTCTTGATGATGAGAAGGATGCATTCGAACAATATGTCATCTAATTCAACCAGAATGCTATTAAATTACGTACGATCTCGGAGCACTCTTAGTCGCCTAGACCCAGATTTAATCAGATCGAAGCGGCTAAAGAAAAAAGCATTCGGTTACTTTTTGTTGCTGATGCGAGAAGGTATCAGGCGAAAAAATATTAACGCTATATATTTTGGATTGAAATCGCTTATGAAGGCGAGAGCTAGTTTGTACTAAACTAGCTCGAATCAGGCGTCATGATATATTTTCGAAATAGTGGAATAGGGCGGCTTATGGGGTCGGTGCTCTATTGTCCCAAGCCTTCACTTGCTTTTCACTTAGATTGGCCACCGTAATGTCATCAATCTGCCAGCCATTACAATAATCCCCTGGTGTGCTCGAATCATTCGTAGAGGCAGAAAGGTTGTGATAACCCGTATAAGGCAGCTGTATTGACTCTAATCGAAACTCCCTATTTAGGCGTAGCTTGCCGTTAGGATAGGTGGGGTTTCTGACAGCAATACCGTCAATTGAGATATGGATAGCTGGAAATCCATCGGTGTAATCCATAATATACTCGAATTTATGCCATAGACCGTCGCTGCCAATAGGAGTTCTAACTTTACTTTCGTCTACAACATCAAAGTATTGCGTGGTTTTCCCCCAAAGGCCTGGCTCGCTGACGGTTTCATCCATCCAGGTTGAATTATTAGCAGCAAGATTGATGCTATTATTCTTGCCTACCTTGCCTGCCAAGTAATAAGAGTACCAAGGGTCAACACCTTTTCTAAGGTAAGCAAATTTCATGTCGACCTTAAATGGATCATTTTCGTCGTAGGGCATGGAATCTCCGGCCCATTTGCACCTATCTAGGCGAAAATAGTAGGAAACATACAACCTTTTAGAGCTTCTTATGGGATCATTTGTGTCATTTAGATCATCAAACAAAAATAACTCAAATCTAGAGAGTAGTCCGTGTCCTTGCTTGCCAGTAAGCGGGTCTAGGACAGTTTTGTTAAGATTCCCGCGTAAAGCCTTAGAGCCATTTCGTCCAATGCCGTCTATTATAGCTGTATGATCTGAATTGGCGCTGTAATAAGCTGAATTGTTATTTGAATCGAAATCTATGGTATAAAAGACGGTTCGCTCTTCCTCTATTCCATAAGTTATTCCGGTAGCTAAAGCTAAGTAAATATAGCTGGCAGACCTAACTAATCGAGAAGTGAAAATATAATTCATTTGCTGTTACCGGTAGATTGTGATCTCAGTGTAAGTATTTTCAATCGGTATTCCAATCATTGTAGAAGCGTTTATGCATAGTTTTGAGAAAGAGTTCAAATCAGAGGAAGACAAAGGAACTGGCAGACTAAATTTAGTCCGTATTGGTGACTTGGTTAGATCTATTGATGTTAGTAATTCTCTTTTGTTCTTCTATATAGTTATTTGGTATCTACAAGTTGGGGATAGAGTTTCATTCCTTGGTCAAATTCGAATCGAGTTTATCCTGGGGGTAGTATTGATAATCATATCCTTTGCCAAGCTCTTTAATACGAAAAAAGATAAAGTTGCTTTAGATGACCGTTCCTTAATCTATAGCATTTTCGCCTTCTACTTCTTTCTATTGTTCTATACGTTTGTCAGCTTCGATAGGTCACACTCTATCGAAGTGTTCTGGGATAGGGTATTAAAATTTTCTATGTTATGCCTTTTCTTGGTAAGTATTCCTAGCGGAAGGAGCCAAGTTCTTTTAGCGCTTTATGCCTTTATATTGGCTATGGCTAAGATTGTTCAGGAAGGATACTTTGGAATAATAACCGGTGGTATGGTCTGGGAGAACCAAGGTGTAATGCGTCTTCATGGTGTGACGGGAATGTATAGACATCCAAATAGTCTATCTGGTGCAGCAGTTGGTGCATTACCGTTTTTGCTATTGCTTTTTAAATATCAAACTACTTTCGTAAAAATTCTATTTGGCTTTGGAATCTTAGGGCTGTTATTGATAGTGCTTTATACAGGCTCTAGGACGGGCTATGTGGCGACACTGCTCCTCTTTTTGGTAATGCTCTCCAGATTTGGATTGTTTCGGCTTAAGACTCTAGCCATTGTTGTTACGCTTTTTTTTAGCGCTTCATTGTTGTTGCCAGAAAGCTATATTGGTAGATTTCAGACAATTTTTAAGTCTGAAGAAGAGAGAGGAAGTTCTGCAAACAAGAGAATCGAGATACTCTATGATGCATTAGAAGTGGCGAAAGAATACCCGTTCGGTATCGGCGTTCAGGCTTTCCCAAAGGTAAGAGAGGATATGTTTGGAAGAACACAGGATACTCACAACCTATATTTGGAGGTTCTGACCAATTTGGGGGTAGTAGGATTTGTTGTGTTTCTCGTTTTTGTAACGAGATTGTTGCGTCTAAATAGAGTTAGTATTAAAAATTTTAAAGAGCGAGGTGACTTTTTGATGGCTGACTTTTGTTTGGCCATAAATTTATTTGTTATCTGTCGGTTAGCTTTGGGTATGTTTGGAATGGATCTGTATGAAGTGTATTGGTGGTTCGCTGCTGGCTTTACTATAGCCGCTTACAGAGCGTCATTAGTGTGTCACTTAGATAAAATTAATCTGAACTTTAAAACACCAGAAAAAGCCTGATGGATAAGTGTGCGTAGATGTTTAATATAGTTTGGCATGGTTGACACATGTATAGCTACCGCCATTCTATACTGGGTTGATTGGTTTTTGTAAGTTCCGTGAACTGTATAATTTGTGTGAACACTAACTTCTCCTATGTCTATATCTTTTGCTTCGACAGTATTTCTGCAATCGACTAGTGTCTTAAGGTATCTGTTTCCATGTAGGTTGTAACTTACATGTTCTTCTATATCGGTTGATTTTTCACAGTAATATAAACCGCCGTTTTTACTGGTAGTCATTGACGATGGAGTCCAAAGGATTAGCGTATTTACACCTGAATTGAAGCCAAGATAGGCCTGGTCTTGGTGAGGTAGAATTGCTTCGCATCCTTCATTTTTTACTATTAGTTGCGTGTAAGTAATATAGCATTTTTTTTCAAAGAATTTTTCACCTAACTCTAATGCCATATCTACAAAATATGAGCTAATATATTTTCGGGAAATTTTTATGTCTAGTAGTGCGGATGCTATATAGGGTTCTCTTCTATATTCATTGATGATTTTAGCGAAATCTACCAAGTCCGAACATGCTCCTATTTTTGTATGACCAGTTCTTTGGAGTTCAGCTATTTGCTCATCGTAATTTATATCTTGAAAGTTCCTGTAATGATCCATATATTGAACCTCCATATATTATCGGTAATATTAATGGGCAGGATAGCGCATATGTCAATCGATTAGTCTTACGTTTTAATGTGTTGAAATAGTATATTGAAGAAATAATGTAGGTGGCTGTTAATACAACTAAACTTACTTTAGAGGCAAATATGATTGCATAAAGTGCTAGCATCAGTGCGCATGGTATAGCATGACAATATGCATACTTTAGTGTTTCATGTTTTCGATAAAATTTTGTCCTTCCCTCGCCGTATCGACGCATCTGCTCGAACAGCTCGTAAAGTGAAGTCCTTGGGTAGTAATATATCTTAAACGCGCTACTCGTTAGTGCCTTGAGGCCTAGCTTGTTTACTCTATAGTTAAATTCAAAATCTTCTGCCGCGTCAAAACTTTCGTCAAACATCCCAGCGAGAGAAAAAATATTTCGGTGGTACATACAGCCAAAACTTGTCGGGTCTTTCCAGCCTTCTTGTGGAGTATAAATTAATGAGCTCGCATCATGCCCAAAGATGGATGATCTTGCATAGGCAATAGTTCTTTGCATGGTCGATATTCCTGGAGCTTCTAGTGGTTGAGCTCTTCCTATTACCAATGCTGAATGATTGACTATGGATTGACCAATGTTGTGCAACAATAGGGGGGTTGGGATATGAGTATGTGCGTCGATAAATAGAATATAATCTCTGTTGGAGTTTGCAATGCCAATATTTCGAGCGCTGCTAGATAATAGCTTTTCATTTCGCAAAATTTTGTACGAAATACCTGTGTGGCGTAAGAGCGTTTTTGCTATTTTTGTGGTGCTATCACTCGATTGGCCGTCTATAACTAACACTTCTATTAAGCTTTTAGGGTAGTTTTGCGAACAAATCTGTTGCAGTACTCTCCCTATGTGTGCAGATTCATTTCTACATGGGATTACTATGCTGATGCTAGGTAGTCCTTTACTCATCTTTCCAGTACCCTTCTTAACCTGCCTGAAATCTTAAATTATCTCAGATACTGCTGCAATTCATCATAATGAGTATTAAATGCTTTCTTAGTTCGTTCATCTATGTAATTTAAATTTGGTGAAGATCGAATTATTGGGTTGTCTTGCAAAAAAATACCATAGTGCTCTTGGATGCTGATTTTTAGTACCTTCCAGCAATGCGTATGGCCAAAACTCTCAGTGCTGAAATGCGTTTCACTTTTACTGGCTAGTAGCGCTTTAACGGCAATGTGAAGTTTGTCTGGATCGCAAAGTTTAATTAGGCCAGAATCGGCCAGAGATTTGTTAACGCCCCTGTTTGTGCTAAGCACAAGAACTGGAACCTTACATGCAATCGCTTCATAGATGCTTCGATTAGCTCCTTCTCGCTCAGAGAGCATCAGCGCTATACGACTTTTTTTTAGTGCTTCAAAAACGAAGCCATGCGGCACGCCTTCCATAATGGAAAGTATAGAGGTAGGGAAGTGTCGCTTTTGTTCTTTACGAATATCGTTTGCAGTTCGATTTCCCCACCGATAACCGATAAGACAGATTCTAAGAGGGGTTTCAAGTTTGCTAAGCTGTTTAAACATTAGTTCGTGATTCTTTAATTTTCTCCAGCTTGCGACCATGCATATGTCAAAACACTTTTCATTTTTCTTCTTATTGTTAACCGAAGTTACATCGATCCAATCCCCGGCGCCAATCGGTAACGCAATAAGTCTACAATCTAAATTGCTAACATATCCATAGTCAATACGGTCTTGAGCCATTACAAAGATTTTATGCTCTTTGTGTAGAAAAAGCTCAATGCCTATGTCTGAATATCCCCAGCTGCTTGGCTCTATAACGATTGCATAATCTTCTAACAGCTTCGGCAAGTCGTATACGGCGGCTGCTTCTAAAATCGATTGATTATATTGAATGTAGATTACGCCCTTAGTTTTGACGCCATCGCGCACAGTCACTGGAGAGAGGATTAGAAGGTTTCCTTCTCGCTCTGGATTGTCTTCATTCTCATATCTAAGCCGAGCAACGCTTTCCTTCGAGTGCTCTTGGTAGTTCAGCTCTAACTTTCTTGCTGATCTGCTATTGATGAAATGCTCATATATTGGATTGTGTTTCTTGGATAACAGATCCTTTCGAATTGCGGTCAATCTTTTGTACATATCATGTACACCAGCTAATTCTGCTACTTCTAGCAACTTCTCATACTTTCCAAGGAGTCTTGAAAAGGTATAGTAACGGTGCAACTTGTAGCTTATATAGCTAAGTAGTAGCAGAGTGATTCCTATGGGAACGGAGAAAACTACTTTGCTTGCTAGATAGGTTTTAATTTCTAGCTTCAAGTCTTCATCAATCATCAAAAACGCCTCAATAACGCTCTGGCCACTCTTTTTATTACTCGTGGTGTGTCAAATCCATTAACGATTGCGAAATATACTTGTTTGAATAGTGAAAAGTTTAATCCTTCGTAGAGGGATATGTGATATGCATAATTTGCATGAATATCAGCCCTAGCCCGCCGAAGTGAGGCTTTATCAATTTTTTGACTGAAATCTTTAGAGAAATCATTCAATATTATTAGTGCGCAATGATATCGCCCGTGATAGTTTCTAGACATTTGACCAGACCATTGACGGTAAAAATATAGTGGCTCCTCAGAAAAATCGAACTTCCATTTTGTGGATATCCTAAGCCACAAGTCCCAGTCAATACCCATCTTCACTTTTGAGCTAAATGGACTGCTTTTTGGGAGCGCTGTGCGTCTGATTAGCGCGCTTCCAAATGGTACGAAATTATCGAAAAGCAGGCTTTTGCTTACGTCGCCAACCGGGGCGTTCTTTATAGGATTTGATTCAATAAGTTTTCCATCTTCATCTATATTCTGAACATTTGAATAAACCACTCCAATATCAGAACACCCTTCCATTATTTTAAGTTGCGTCTTTAATTTTTCTGGATGCCAATAATCATCTGCATCACAGAATGCAATAAACTCTCCGGAGGAGGAATTTATACCTGTATTTTTAGCGTAAGACTGACCTTTATTTGGTTGACTGATCAGAGTTATACGTTTATCGCTAAGGAATTTTTCTACTACCTCTGCTGTTTGATCTGTTGATCCATCATTAACAACCAATAGCTCCCAATCATCTTCCGTCTGCCTAACAATGCTTTCTATTGCTTTGGCAATAAACTGATCGGCATTGTATGCCGCCATTACGATTGACGTTGTCATTTTTAGCGCTTCCTTATCTGGAGCAATATTTCTTCAACTAAGGCAACTACTCTTTTTTGGTGAGACTCCTTGAAATTGTGGATATCGGACCTTAAGGTTTGTGACTGAGATATCGCTTGCTCGATGGCTTGGTATATAGAGTCTCTATCATTTTTGGTAAATATATAGCCTTCGGTGAAGATTTCTCTGCCAGCTATTGAATCAGTAATTATACAAGGTGTACCTGCGGCAGCGGATTCATATGCTCCACACACAAGACAGTTATCTCTAGTTGTAAGGTCAATGGCTGCAATTGCATTCTTCAAAAGGCGTGAGAAATCGAGCTCGCTAACGAAGCCGGCAAGCAATACGTTTTTTGGTAATGAATTTATTTGATCTTGCTTTAGAGCTTTCTGGTAGTTTCCTGTAATGACGAGGCTAACTCCATTGTTTAGTCTACCTGCAGCTTCAATTATCTCATGGTACGGCTCGTCGCTCGCCCAAGTACAAATAAAGAGAATGTAATTTGAATAGGGTGGTGGGTTCGTTGTTGCTTCAATGGTGGGAATTGGATCGGGCAGTATAGCCGGGGTGCCAGAAATAGAGGCTACATAATTTGCTAAGTATTCGTTAGTAACGATTACCAAGTCAGCATGAGAATTGCACCAATCCGCAACTTTTTGAAGGAAAGATAATGGTGAGTCAGGAGGAAATATTCCTGAGTTATGGGCATCTACAACAAGCGTATACCTGAACAAAGGTCTATAGACTACAGCTGCTAGGGTTAGGATCAATGACGGGTTCTGTACAAACAACGTACTTGGACGCTCCTTTAGTAAGACGATAAATGTTTTGACGGACAAAGTTAGGTAGCGTATAAGTAGCCATCTATTCGAAATTAATTCAAATAGTTTCGCATCAAAAATCCTCGCATTACTTTTGTTTCTCGTTTGTATTTCCCAGGTTAACCAAATGGGTTTTTCTGGCGATGAACTCATCGCGTAAGCTCCGTGTAAATAGAAATATAACGATCTGACATTATTCTTGCGCAGAAGTTATTGTTAAAATAGGACTTTAAGGCTGCAGATAGCTCCAATTTCCTTTTGGAGTTTAGATATTCACATATGGCGCGCCCTAGATCTATGTGATTTAGGTTAAATAGAACAAAAGTGTAGTCCTTATGAAATCTGCTCAATAGGTTTCTGTTGGCCGCAATATCTGACGCTATAACAGGCGTACCATTTCTGAAGGCTTCGAGTATCGTAATTGGCATTCCTTCAGATGTGGAGCAATTAACAAATAGATCAATGTCACAAAGAAAAGTATCGATGTCGCTAGTGTAAGGGCGTATTTTTACTGTATCTTCAAGGTTTAGTTCTGATATTAGCCTCCTTAATTCGTTCTCTTTTTGACCCTCCCCATGAATGATACAGCTGACGTCTATACCCAGGCTTTTTATGTGCTTGATCGCCTGAATCAAAAGCGGATAGTTTTTTTCATTTGATAGTCGCCCTAATGATCCGATGATTAACTTCTGCCTGTTTTTTACGTCCCATAAGTTTCGTCGCTTCGATTCGGACAAACCGTTTGGAATGTAGGATATCTTTTCTTGGGGAGGTCTTACATATTTCGGTGGCTGCGATGGATAAAGATATACGATTTTGTCAAAAAGCTTGATGAAGACGCGATCTATCAGCTGATACAATGTTATTTTTGAAAGTAATCTATGACTTGTGTTTCCATGGACGGTGGTGATTTTTGGAACGTTATACCGCATTCCAATAATTGTACAGATAATATTGGATTTGTAGTCGTGGCAGTGTAGTAGATCTGGTGATTCAAGCCGGATCGTGCTTAAAATATCATTAAATTCATGAATTTTTGGCGCTGGCGATACGGGCATTCCGTAAACTTTAACTCCCCTGGCTGTTAGCTCGCCATCTATTTCTTTTTCCTCTATAGGCTTGTTCCTTAAGCTAATTACGCTGACTTCTATCCCTTTGTCTATAGATGCTTTGCATAGTTCGGCGATCATTTTTTCTTTTCCATAGATTCCCTGGCTTTGAAATATATGAATAACCTTCATACGTGCCGACCATCTGGATTATCATTTATTCTTATCCCATTAACCATGTTTTTGAAATTGTTGATGTTTGATGGTGGCGACCACCGACCAAGGGACATTAGAGATGCTTTAGTTAGTTTTGAAGGGTATGCAGATAATCCATATGTGTAACCTATTTCTTGCGCAGCGCTAATAGTTTCTATATTAAAGTCACTAGACATGCCATTTGGGTAACATATCCCGTAAATATTTTCGCCGAGCATTGATTCTATTTTATCTTTGGATACTTTTAATTCGGTGTATAGTTCGTCGGAGGGAAGATTGCCCAGGATGCGATGGCTAATTGTATGGCTGCCTATTTCAAGCCCTTCATTTGCCATTTCTAGTATTTGAGGCCAAGAAACAGGTCTGTATCTTTCATAAGGTAATATAGCCGTATCTACTGAAAGAGATTTAGCTAGTTCGCTTATAAATGTGCTGCGCTCTTTGTTGTTTAGCTTCAAGCAATATGTGGCTAATTTATTCCAGGTGTTATTTTTGTTTTCGTTAGATAAGTCTACTGATCCAAACTTACTTAAGTTTATGTATCTGTTCTGGGTTGTGAAAATTATGTGCCTAAGCAAGTCTGGCCATAGCCAGCATTCACCCTCAATAAATCCCGTCGTTACGTAAAAAGATGCTTTGGCGTTATATTTTTTTATTAGCGGCCAAGCGTTTTCATAAAAATCTGAATAACCATCATCGAAAGTTAAACATATTGCGTACTCTGGGCAGCGATTTTTAGCAATAGCGGTTGCTAATTCATTTGCTGTGACAAAGTTAAAGTGTTTCGCAAGATACTTCAACTGGCTTTCAAACACCTTTGGTGTAATTCCAGGGACATTTGGATCATCTGTTATTCGATGGTACATCAATATAGTTGGCCTATATTTTCTAGTTATGCGCGCTATACCATCAAGACCAAGCAGGTATATGGCGTTTGTCAGCATTTTTTTCATCATATTTTTTCCACTAAATGCGACATATTGAAAACCTGTATTTGCCAGAGGCCTCTTGGGGTATCTGGTCTACGTTTTGTATGGTGAGGGTGACGCTTTCTGGGAATACCTGGCGGAACTCTTCAATTAGCGTTGTATCTGTTTGGTTATTGAATTCTTTGCCTTTAACGCGCTTTATTTGAATTTCGTGTAGGTCTTCCTGCAGCAATTGCATTTGCGCCACGCCTGGTACTTTGGTTAGGGTGCGCTCTACCAGTGACACGCCGGCCACTTGGCCGCCGTCGGGTTTTTTAAGAAAGTCGGCCACACGTCCCTCTAGGCGCTCGAGCAGCGGAGTGGTGCGTCCACAGCTGCACTGGCGTTGGCTAAGAACGCCTACGTCTTCAACTCGATAGCGCAAGAGCGGCATGCCAAAGTTGTTTAAGTCCGTTATGACCAGTTTTCCAGCTTCCTGTGCGGCGGCCGGCTTGTCTTGTGCGTTCAGGCTTTCCAGAATAATGTGGGGGCTATTGATGTGCATGCCTTGATGTTGTTCGCATTCCACGGCTATCAGGCCAACCTCTTCGCAGCCGTAGCGGTTGGTCACCTTGCAGCCGCAAGCCGCTTCTATGGCCTGGCGCTCGTGGTCTAGCAGCATCATCGAAGTGGCTACCACGCCGGTTGGGCGCACGCTGGTGATATTGTGCTCCAGCAGGTAGTTGGCAAGAATATAAATAGAGTGGGCGTGGCCGAAGATGACTTGTGGTTTAAAAACCCTCCATTGCTGTACAAATGCTCCCATGCTGTGAGGATTGAGATCCATGGTGTCGAGATAAATCATGCGATCGAGTAATGTCGCGCGCAGTTTTGCTTTGGCGCCGCTGGGTTTTGGGGGGTTGCCCCACACCGCGGCGACTCGATCTCCTATCTGCCAGCCTGCCAGATTATCGGCGTACATTTGTGCAGCGTTGCGCAGGGCTTGGCAGTGTTCATCAAAAAACAAGTTCAGCGACACGCCGGTGGAGCCACCGGTTTTAGCGCGTACGAGCGCG
This sequence comes from Simiduia sp., assembly GCF_058345725.1. Taxonomy (NCBI): domain Bacteria; kingdom Pseudomonadati; phylum Pseudomonadota; class Gammaproteobacteria; order Cellvibrionales; family Cellvibrionaceae; genus Simiduia; species Simiduia sp. The sequence continues at coordinate 58,085 of NZ_JBTUOC010000029.1, forward strand.
TGCTTTTGATAATTGTTCGCGATGAACATGTCGGTGTTGTCGCGGATGTCCGCTTTGGTTGTGATAGGCAGGCGAAGTAAATCTGCAGCTGTCCAACTAGCGTCTGGCGCGTAGCCCGAGGCTTCCAGTATGGGGCGGTACCAATCGCTGTGCTGCCAAGCGTGTTGTAAAAGCTGATTGAGACGTTGTTGCTGGTGTGCTTGCAGTGCGTTTGGTGCCAGGTATTGGTGGCGCTTGAGGGCCTGGTATTCGCGCAAGCGGTGGCCGCCTTCTTTTTTGTCCCAAGCGGTATAGGCGAGCTTACCTAGCCAGTGGCTGTTCAGCATTATGCCTGCTCCTGTTTCATGGCCTTGGGTGATTGCGACCCGGTATTCATCGGTACCAGAGCGGCATCGGGTGCGCGGTAGAGTGTAAGGTGCTGCTGCACCATGGTGTCTAACGAAAAGTGGGTTGCAATGCGCTGTTGAGAAATGCGTCCCATGGTTTGCCTGACAGATGGGTTTTCGCCCAGCTGAGTGATGGCCGCAGCCAGGGCGGCAGTATCGCCCTTGGCTACTAACAGGCCATTGTGCTCATGTTGGATCAGCTCGGGATTGCCGCCTACATTTGTGGCAACCACGGCGAGTCCTGCCTGCATGTATTCCATTACTGTGTTAGATAGCCCTTCAGAGTCGCTGACCAGCAGCCCGATGTCGGCCTGGGGCAATAATTGCCGGGGTTCTGCTACTGAGCCCAGCCAGTGAATATGGTTGTCGCCCTGGCCGGCGGCGATGGTATTTTTAATACTGCTCACATAGGTAGTATCTTGTAGTTCGCCCACCAGGGCCAATTCCACGCAGAGGCCCTGAGCGTTCAATTGTAAAACCGCGTTGACGGCATCTAGTGTGCGTTTTACCGGTTTAATATTGGCTACCAATATTAACTTTAGGCTGTCTGGACGCTTGAATACCGCCGGCACGCTGTGTTGAGGCGCCGCATAGTCGTCTAAGCCGTTATATATCACCTTGCTGCGTTTAGCGGGCAGGGCTTCGCGGTGCCGAATGTACTCTGCTACGGCTTGCGCATTTGAGATTACGGCATCTGCCCGAATATTAGCGAGGCGGTATAACCAGGCGGGTTTACCGCGATATATCAGCCCCATGTCGCGTCGCGAGGTGATCACATGCATGCTGGGGTTTTTGAGCAGTAAGGGCGCAATCAAGCAGCTCTCGGGCAGCCAGGCGTGCAGCGTGGTAGTGCGCCAGTCTTTTAGCTGGCGTCGAAACGACCACAGGGTTTTCAGGGCAAAGGGGCTGGCCAAGCGAGGAATGTTCAGGCTGATAATCCGGCAAGGAAAATCAGTAAGTTTTTCGGTAAACGGCGTGTGGCGCAGCAGCACCAGTGTTACCGGTTGGTGGGCGTCTAATAGGCCGCAGATGAGCTTGTAAATTTGGCGCTCGCTGCCGGCAGCAATACTGTGCAGCGCGTCCACCATTATGACTATATTCACGCTGCTAACCCACCCGTGGCTTCCACATGACAATCTTTTTGCCTTTAACAAAGCTGCCAAAGGCCAACATGGCGGCAAAATTTATCAGGCTAAAATAGGCGGCCAAGCCCAGCCATCTATTTTGACTTTCGGTGGCGCTGGCATAGACGGCGGCTCCGTAAAAAAACAGCTGACCAAAAAACGCCAGGGCGTAGAATGCACTGCCGCCGCTTAAGAGTGCACTGCTAATCAAGGCGGCAATAAGTGGAATAAAGGCCAAGTATCGCAAAAGTTTGTGCGACATCAATTGCACGCTGAAGACGCCATACTGTTTAATATTGAACAGGTGGCGCATGTCCCAAAGTGCCCAGTAGGCGCGCAGGGAAACGCGCACGCGCATTTTAAATTCCGACTGGCTGTTGTTGAGCGCGTCTTCGTTGAGCAGGGCCGCCTCGCAATAGGCAACGCGCTTGCCCTGGCTGACGACTTTTAAAGGCAGAACAAAGTCGGGCAGTTGGTCGGCATTCATAGGCTGGTAGAGTTCGCGGCGAATTGCATCGATACCGCCATCGACACCGACTACTGATCCAGTTTTTGTTTCCAGGCTGCGCAGGTGATTTTCGTATTTCATGTAGGCGCTACAACCATCGCCCACGAGTGAGCCATCGCTGTTGGTGTACACCATCTTGCCGGTTACATAACCAACGCTGGTGTCGGCAAAACAGCGCACCAATTGCGTGATGGCATCGGGTGCGTAGTGGCTGTTTGCGTCTGAAAAAACCACAATGTCTGAGGTGATTTGCGCCATGGCTAAATTCAGGCCGGCAGTTTTTCCCTGGCGCGGACTTTGGCGCAGCAACGTGAGGTTGCTGTGCTCGCCTGCCAGCGTCTGCACAATTTCGTCGGTGCCGTCTTCGGACTCGTCGGAAACCACCACCACCTGAAGTTTGTCGGCAGGGTAGTCTTGAGTCAGTTTGTTTTGCACGGTGGCGGCGATGTGTGCTGCTTCGTTAAAGGCGGGAATAATCACAGTGACGCTGGGTTGCTCGGGTGCTGGCGCCGCCGCTGGACGGTCGATCTTAGGCAGCAGTCGCAAAAGTAGCGGGTAGCCAAAGTAGATATAACCCAATATTACGGCAGACAGCCAGAACAGCAGTTCCATCAGTGATCCTTCATGGTTGCGTAAAGTGAGTGGGCGTGCCCACTGAGTTGAGCAAAGGCGTGCTGGCAGTCTTCTTCGGTGCACTGGGCCCGCAAAGTTACCATTTGAAAACGATTGTGGCCTGTGAGTATTGCAGGAATTTGCAGCAATTTGGCCTGCGTGCTGGAGCCGGTACTGAACGGCCCCACGTTAAACCACTGCACTTGGGCTACGCGCAGCAGACCACCTTTGGCGCGCAGCACGGTGGCGCTGTTGCTCACAGGAAGCGTATCGGAGTCGTGTTCGGCGGGTAGTTGCGCCCACAGTTCTTTGTTATACAGGTCGCCCAGATAGGGCACGAGCTTTTGCCCTTTTTGGTTGCGTAGCGATTGGTTTATCGTGATAAAGGCATCACCTATGCGCGCGTAGGTTTGCTGTGAAGGTGGAAAATCCACTGCAGACATAGACACATGTAATTGTTCGCTGGCTATGGCAGCGGGGCTGAGTCCAGGGGCAGTTAGCGGCTGGCCTACAGCTGCGGTATCCGGTGCACTGCTGAACCAGTATATCAGGGGACCGGTGCCGAGTAGTCCAAAGGCGAGCAGAACGGCTGCCAGTGACGGCCGCGCTCTAGTGCTGCTGGCGGCAGGCACTTCCGCCTTTTTGACAGGTGCAAAATAGAGTGCTGGAAAGCAGATAGCTGCGAATAGGAGCCAACCGAACATGTCGTGCTCTTTCATGAGCGAGCTTTCCATCTCGGTAAAATAGCCCACCAAAATGAGAATGAAGATGCGCAACCAATTGCTGATTAAAGCCAGTAGTGCAGCGATTAATAGAGTGGCCATGTAGCCGCGTTCGGAGTAGCCATTGAGGTAGCTGATTAGATAGCCCATGGCCAACGCTATGATGAAGTAGCGCAGGCCAGAGCAGCCGTCGGCGATAACGATATGGCCGTAGGGAATGAAAATACTGCTGCCATCAATCACGGCGGGAATGTCTATCATGCGCACCATTTCGCCCACCATGCTGCCGCTCAAATTAACGAGCGGCGTATTCAGGTGATCCCAAAAGGTGATGGCAAACAGGGGCAGCAATAATAAAAAGCGGTGTTGCCAGGCTGAGCGGATGCCATAAACGTGAGCGATAAACAACAGTAAGCAGCCCATTACGGCAAATTCGGCCAGCAGATTGATATCGATCAACGCAAATACCGCCCAGGCACAGGAAGTGCCGGCTAACAACAGGCCGGTAAATAGGCGCTGAGTTAATGTATTGGGCGAGGCGCCAAAGGGCAGGGTTTTGTATACCAGATAAATAAATATGGCGATCAGCAAGTAGCCGTGCGAGAGGCCCTCGGTCCACTGCGACCACTTATACGCAAGGCTCGTGAAAGTGGGCAGAAACAGCGCAGGCAGCGCCGCAATAGCCAACAGGGGAGTGACATCCTTAAGCCCGCGTTCTGGGGGCTCGGAATACGCCGTTATTTTAACTTCCATGTGCGTTTAGCCGGGCTAAATTTGACGCGTAATTCTACCTGAAATTTTGCGTAAATTACAGATTGGTGCGTGCGTACTTGGTGTGTGCGCCGATGCTTGACCCGAAAAAAAGCCGGGCATAAGCCCGGCTTGGGGAAGCAGTTGCAGCTGTGGCTTATGCCTGGCGGCGACGCGCGGCGCCCAAGCCCAGCAGGCCTAAGCCCAGTAGCAGGAAAGTACCTGGCTCTGGCAGGCGACCTACGGTGATATCGTCGATACCCCAGCCGTCGTTGCCATTGCTGTTGTTGAAGCTCAGTGTGGCGCCCTGAATGGTCATGCTGCTCATCACAGACACATAGCCCATGTTGCCGCTGGCTAAGTAGGGCGATATGGTGAACGAATCTGAGTAGGTGCCGTCATCAAACAGCAGAGTCAGTGTCGCGCCAACATCGGAGGCGTCTGCCATGAAAAAGCCGAAAGCATTCATGCCAGTGGTAGCTGAGTTGTCGAAGTTCCAGCTAACCTTGCGAGCATCGTTGCTGTCTAGCCACAGGTCGCCAGTGTAGTTGGACAGGGCTTCGCGACCAAACTCGCCGGTTTCAGCGCTTTCAATCATCAGCTCGTTGTTGTGGAGGTTAGCGCCGCCATTACCCGCGGTAATGAGAGAGAAGGTGCCGACGTTGGTGCTAAAGCTGGCGGCACGATTTTCCCAAGAGCCTTGGTCTGTGCCGTTGTCGACGGTGGCGCCACCCAGGCTGTCGAAGTTTTCGACAACGGTAGGACCCGCTAAAAACGCCATGAACGCCGCTTCGCCGGCTGCTGCGTTAGAGTTGTAATTAACTACAACACTAGCGCTGGCCAGTGATGACGCGATGAGCGCACCGCCAACAAGGGCGGACTTTATAAAACCTTTCATGATTGATCCTTCCTGTGGACGCAAAATGATAAGTGTTGGTTAACGCTAGTTAGTCTAGCTCGATGTATATTCAGCAAGAACCAAGCCAATCTTAATAACCTCTTGTTTTTAAGGGGTTTAGCTCAGTAGCAAGTAGCAATAAAGCAGGGGCGTGTAAATTATGTCGACAATTAAAAAGGGCCCACTGGGCCCTTGGAATGTGCGCTCGGTGCGGCTAGCTGCTTGCGCGGCGGCGCACGATGCCTAAGCCCACAAGGCCGAGTACAAACAGCACCAGTGTGCCTGCTTCGGGCACGCCCACGACTTCCATCGCCGTGACATAGAACTCCTCGTCAAAATAAGCCATGGTGAAGGCTGTGCCAGCACTCACGTAGAAAGAGCCGATGCTGGTGGCGCTGGTGTAACTGCCCAGGGGCTTTTCAGAGTCCTTGCCGGCCACCTGGAATGCAGGGCCGCCATTGGCAATGGTTATTTTGTCGCCAATAAGGGACTTGTCGTCGTCGTGGTAGTTGTTAACCCACAGGTTTTTGATCAAGACGTCTGTGTCAAATACGAACGTCAGCCATTCGCCAGTGGTGGTGTTGTCATCGTTGGAGGGGGTGCACTGGGCCGTAGTAGTGAGCGCTTTACACACGCCCAATCCACCGTATCCGGCATCCATGTAAGCGTAGGCACTGCCCGCGGCAGAGTGGCCCTTTATGTTGACGTTAAACCACGACGAGTAGGTCAGCGTGCTGTAGCCTTTTTCCATGGTATTAGCGTCCGATGCAAAATCCAGCAGGGTGGCTTGTGCTGTGCCAGCCGTCAGCGCAAAGGCGGCAGCGATAAAGAGAGTTTTAAAACAATTCATGATGACACCTTCCATGTTTTCAGGTTTGCGGTGGTTTATTACGCAGGGAATTGGGAAGCATAAGCTGTGCCGCGCGCGTAAAATTACAAGCTTTTCAACGGCTTAATATGGCAGGAAATTGGCGTCTTAAATCGCTAGTGTAAAAGACGCCGACACTGGGAGTGGTTGTTTCAAGCGATGTTTAAATTACTTTTGCTTTCAATCACTTAGACTATAAGTAGCCAATTGCTATGCCGCTAATGCAGGGGTGTGAGATCCACAAATTGGCTGTATAAGCCATTGGTGTCGTAGGCCGCAATTTGAAATTCATACACGCCCAAAAGGCTGTCAAATGTGTGCGAAGTGGCGGCCAGCCCCTCGTAGACGATGTACGTGAAATCGGGCTCGCCGACTTTGCGATAGCGCACCTCAAACCCGCCAATTTCGTGGGGTTGCAGCGGCTCGCCGTTTTCGCGCAGAGTGGGTAGTTGCCAGCTAATTAATGCCTGGCCCTGAATATAGTCTTCGGGCTCGGGCTCGGGCTCGGGCTCGGGCTCTGGGGTTGGAGTGGGTGTTTGTGTGGGGCTGGGTTTGACGGCGGCGCTGCCATCGCTAGCGCCACCTCCCCCACAGGCGGACAGGGCGAATACCACCGTCAAGCTCAAAAAAAGGTAGATTTTCATAGGATACATCTGAATTAAAATCTATATTTTTATTAGCTTTGATTGTGACCTTTTGTCGGGGCAGCACAAGGGAACGAGACGCCAACAGGCCAGTGTGTGACGCTCGTCTCGTTTTTGGTGGGGAGGGCGGCTTCAGCTGTTGGGCGTGTGGTTGATGTCGTACTTTTTCAGCAGGTCGTAAAAAGTGGGCCGCGTGATTCCCAGGAGCTTTGCCGCGGTAGAAATGTTGTTGTCCGACATGCTGAGCGCCTGCTGAATAGCGCCTTTCTCTGCCTCGCTGCGCACCTGACGTAAATTCAGGCTGAGCTCTTGGGTTTGAACCAGCCCCAGGTCATCGCAGTTGATCATTTTGCTGTCAGCCATGATGACGGCGCGTTTAATTTTGTTTTCCATTTCCCGCACGTTGCCTGGCCAGTTGTGCGCCTCGATGGCGGCAATGGCCTCTGCGGTGAAGTTGGTAATTAGCTGATCGTGCTCCTTGGCAAAGCGGCGCTTGAAGTGGCGCGCCAGCAGTACCTTGTCGCCGTTGCGCTGACGCAGGGGAGGGATGGGCACGGTGATTTCGCTAATTCGATAGTAAAGATCCTCCCGGAAGGTGCCTTCGGCAACCATGGTTTCCAGGTTTTTGTTGGTGGCGCACACTACGCGTACGTCGACGGCAATTTCCTTGTGGCCACCCAGCCGCTCTATCACCCGCTCCTGCAAGAAGCGCAATAATTTGGCTTGTAGGTTGAGCGGCATATCGCCAATTTCATCCAGAAATAAGGTGCCGTTATTGGCGGCTTCTATCTTGCCCAGCGTTTGTTTAGCGGCCCCGGTAAAGGCGCCTTTTTCGTAGCCGAACAATTCACTTTCAATAAGATTTTCTGGCACGGCGGCACAGTTTATGGCCACAAAGCGCTGATTGGCGCGCGGCGATAGCTGGTGAATGGCGCGCGCCATGACTTCCTTGCCGGTGCCGCTTTCACCCAGGATGCAGCAGGTGACGTTGGTCGGCGCGATTTTTTCCAGCGTGCGGCAAATCTTCAGCATGGTTGGGTCATTGGTGATCAAGCCGTGCAGCGGTTGTTGCTGTACCTCCTGCAGTCGTCGGTTTTCAGCTTCCAGCTGGTGGATGTGGAATGCGCGCTGCACGATCAAGTCTAGGGCATTGGGATCTACCGGCTTTTGGTAGTAGTCGTAGGCGCCCAGGCCAATGGCGGTGACAGCGTGCTCGTGGCCGGTTTTACCGGTCATGACGATAATTTTAGTGTGTGGTGAAATACGCAAGATATCTTGTACACACTGGAAGCCTTCGTCGGTGCCGTCCGCATCTGGCGGTAGCCCAAGGTCTTGGATGACCACCGCCGCCTCGTGCTTGCGCAGTGCCGCACAGGCTTCGTCGCGTGTTTCTGCAAACACGGTTTCATACTGGTCGAAGTGCCAGCGCAATTGGCTTTGTAAACCGCGATCGTCCTCAACAATGAGAAGAATGGGTTTATCCGTTGAATGGCTCATAGTGCTTGCGGTTTCCTTGCTCTGTCAGCGCGTCCGTGGGTTGGTGCACCGGCACGGAAAAGGTAACTTTTGTGCCTTGGCCTACCTGGCTGTATACATCCAGGCTACCCTTGAGTTCCTTGATATATTCGCGCGATAAATAGGCGCCAATACCCATGCCCTTGCCGGATTTTGTGGTGTCAAAGGGCCGGAACAACCGGTTGTTGACGAAATCCCAATCCATGCCGCAACCCGTGTCGCTAATGACGATGGTGGCGCTGTCGTCCGAAAGCGAAAGTGTAACATGGACGCTGCCATCTTCGCTGGTGGCATCCTGGGCGTTTTTAATGAAATGGCTGATGGTCATGACCAGGCGCATCATGTCGGCGTGCAGGCAGTGTTCGCCCCGCTGCAGGTCGCTGGTTAGGATTTGTCGGCCGCTCTGGCACTCGGCAATGGCCTGCTTGACGGCGTCGTAAATTCGCACTTCCTGAATCAGTTCGCTGCTGTTGCGCTTGAGTTTTTTAAGCAGGTTGCGCATGCGTTCTACGGAGCTGCTAATGGTGACAATGGCGTCGTCGATAAAATCCGGGTTGCTTTTGTGTTTTTCGGCGTTTTTTACCACCAGTGCCTGTTGGGCAATCAGGTTGTTTAGGTCGTGGATGATGAAGGCCACCAGCTTGTTGTAAGTGTCGAACTGCCGATTTTCCACCAGTTCTTCAGATTGCTGATGCAGTTTCAGATAGCTCGCCAGCTGGCGCCCGGTGGTTTTTAGTAGATCTAAGTCTTCCCAGGTTAGCGGAGTGCCGGTTTGGGGCTCGCTGAGCGCCATAAAGCCAATCAGTTCCGTGCCGGCAATTAATGGAAATATCAGCCACAGGCCTTCGATATTTTCTACCCACAGCGGCAGTTGTTCGTTGTGCTGGCTGAGCGTCTGGTTGTCTTTTGCCGCGGGGAAAAAGACCCATTCGGATTTCAGTAGTGTTTTACAAAATTTACTGTTGGCCGGCTCTTTGGCCAAATGCAGTTGGCTGTTCAGCCCCAGCTGGAAGACCGGCACATAGTGGTCGGATTGGCGAATCCAGAGTGCGCCGCCGGGGGCTTTGGTGATGGAGGTGGCGGCTAAAAAGGCGCGCTGGTTGGCCTCGTTGCCATCCTCTGTGGGCATGGCCAAAAAGTTGATGAGCCGCAGCCACTCGCTGCGGTAGTCGTATTTGTGCCGGAATAGGTGTTTGTTGAGCTGTACCGACAGGCGCGCGCGCAGCCGGGAGGAGACTAGGAGCGTCAATATCAGTAGCGATGCGCCAATCAATACGATGCTGTAGACCACCGAGCCCCAGTTGCCGCTGTATATACGCACGTAGTAACCGCCCAGCGCCAGCACCATAAACAGCGAGCCCACAGCCAGTAGCGAGGTGGTGTAAAACGCAATTGGGCGCGACAGGGCGATGCTGGCGGGTAGGGGCACCTGGTGGCCGAGCAGCTGCATGCCCAGCGATAAAAATAATGTGACGCCAATGGAAACGGCGGCGCGCGATTGCCACAGCAGTGGGTCAAATTCCTGGAAAATGATGGCATGGCTGTACAGGTAGACGTCGTACAAAAACAGTGAGCCCAGGCAGATGCAGATAAGTTTGTTGGGCCGGTTGTTCTGGGTGGCGTAGCGGTAGGCTTGTTCGACACCCACCAGGCAGGCCACCGACAGCATTAATACCAGCCAGGTAGAGAAGTGATATAGGGGCTCGAATTGGGCCAGAGCGGCAATCATGACAATGGCGGTGACGGGCCAGGCCAAGCCAAATAACATTTTTAGGCTGGGAGGCAGTTTTTGCCGGGTGGTGCCCACCAGTAGGTTGCGCAACGCCAGGCTCCAAAAGGCAAAGTGCAAGCACTCTACGACCAGTACATAGTAGGGTGAAAAATTCAGGCGGCTAAAGGTGAGGGCGATGGCGCCCATGTTGATGCCGTGCACGATGGCCGCAATGGCAAATCCCGCCAGCAGGGCATTTTTTTGCCGCAAGGTGAAAAGTACTGCACTCAACACCCAGGCGAGAATGGCGGCACTTAAAAACGCAGTCAGCGAGACTTGAGAGAATTCCATGGATGGCTGTCGTCCGTGTAGCTTGGCGCCCAGTTTACCCTGTACGGCAGGCGGTGCATAAGGTGTGGGTCTACTATAGTCAAAATTGTGGGGCCTCGGTGCGCTGTGGCGTATCGGCAGCGTAGGTTGTGAGGGCCATGGCGGTTCAACCCAGCGGTGAAAGTACCGCCTCTAAATACAAAATGTGACTCGTCATTGGCTTGTGGGCCTTGTAAAGTAGGGGGCTCGCCAATTGAGTATTTTGTCGATTCCGTGCAGTTATGGCCATAAACATTTTATTAACAGACACAGGCTCCCCCTTGGGGACGGGCTTGCGCCATAAATTCGAGTCCACGACGTTTCGCTTTGTGTCGGACCACCCGGCCGAGCTCAGCTGGACCGATGAAGCGCAAGTTCGCAGTTACCTGGCCGACATTAAACCGCATCTAATACTGAATACCACCGGCTGGGGCGAGGGTGCTGCCGTTAAGCCAGATCTGTTGGCCGACGGCGCCGAGTGTCTGGCTCGGTGTGTTGGTGGCTCGTCCGCCACAGTGGTGCACCTGTCTAGCTATCGCGTCTTTCACGGCGAGGGGCGGGTGAGCCACGGCGAGCTTGATGCGCCAAAGGCCGAAACCGATCTGGCGCGGGTATTTCACGCCGCCGAACAGGCTCTGTTGGGCGCGCTGCCGCAGACGCTAGTGTTGCGCTCCAGCTGGGTATTGTCGACCGAAGGTGGCAGCTTATTGGCGCGCTTGCTGGCCGATTTTGAGGCGGGGCGCTCCACGGTGGTGAGCGACCAGTGGCGCGGCACACCGGTGATGGTGGCCGACGTAGTGCGCGCCGTTTACGCCATGACCCAGCAAATTATTTACGGCGCTGAAAATTGGGGCGTGATGCACTTTGGTAGCAGTGATGTCTGCTCTGAAATGGTGTTCGCTAGCAAGGTGCGCGATATGGTGATGGCGGATACCGGGCGCGAGCTGCAGTTAGAGGAGGTGGAGACGCCCACCGACAACAGTGCGGTACTGGAAATGCGGCGCTTGCGTGAAAATTTTGGTATTCAGCCGCGCTCCTGGCGCCAGGGATTAAAGCCCGTGGTGCACCGCTGGTTGGCCATGAAGGGTCTGCTGGCGGAAGCGGAAGCCTAGCCACGCTCCGGAGCCTAACGCTCACCCACAAAAAAGGCGCTTCAACAGCGCCTTTTTTGTGGGTGAGCTGAATGCGCCGAGTGTTTAGCTGAGCTTCTCAAACACTAGGCAGGCATTGGTGCCACCAAAACCAAAGCTGTTAGACATGGCGCGCTTGATGCCAATGTCTTTGCGCTCGGTGAGGATGTTGAGTCCAGAGGCTGCCTCGTCCAGCGTCTCGACATTGGCGCTGGCACACAGGAATTCATTCTCCATCATCAGCAGGCAGTAGATGGCCTCTTGCACACCGGTGGCGCCCAGCGAGTGGCCTGTCAGCGACTTGGTGGAGCTGATGGCGGGCGATTTGCCGCCAAACACGCGCTGGATGGCGCCCAGTTCAGCTACGTCGCCGACGGGCGTCGAGGTGCCGTGGGAGTTGATGTAGTCGATTTCGCCGGACACGGTCGACATGGCCATTTTCATGCAGCGCTCGGCGCCTTCGCCAGAGGGGGCAACCATGTCATAGCCGTCGGAAGTGGCGCCGTAACCTACCAGTTCTGCGTAGATTTTCGCACCGCGCGCTTTGGCGTGCTCGTACTCCTCCAGCACCAAGCAACCGCCACCACCGGCGATGACGAAGCCGTCGCGGTTGGCGTCGTAGGCGCGCGAGGCCTTTTCGGGTGTGTCGTTGTATTTGGTGGACAGGGCGCCCATGGCGTCGAACAGGGCTGTCAATGTCCAGTGCTCTTCTTCGCCACCGCCGGCGAATACGATGTCTTGCTTGCCCATCTGAATGAGTTCCATGGCGTTGCCAATGCAGTGGGCACTGGTGGCGCAGGCGGAGCTGATGGAGTAGTTGTAGCCCTTAATCTTGAATGGCGTCGCCAAACAGGCCGACACTGTGGAGCCCATGGTTTGGGTGACGCGGTAGGGTCCCACGCGCTTGATGCCTTTTTCGCGGGCAATGTCGGCTGATTCCACCAGATTGGCAGAGGAGGCGCCGCCCGAGCCCATGATCAGGCCGGTGCGCTCATTGGACACCTGGTCTTCGCTCAGGCCCGCATCGGTAATCGCCTGCTGCATGGCCACGTAGGAATAACCGGCGGCGTCGCCCATGAAACGCAGCGTTTTGCGATCGATATGCTCTTTCAGGTCGATATCAACCACACCGGCCACTTGGCTGCGAAAGCCCATGTCGGCGTATTCTTGTTTGAAGCGAATGCCGGAGCGGCCCTCGCGCAGGGCTTCGGTAACCGAAGCTTTGTCAGTTCCCAGACAGGAAGTGATGCCTAAGCCGGTAACTACAACGCGTTTCATAAGAGACCTCTAATTATCGTAACCCGGGCCGCACACTTGTACGGCGCCGGTGTGCAGCCTGTTGTTCTTGCGGGCCGGCGAGCCGGCGGGCGTGCTGCGGTGTTCAGAATTTAGAAAGAATCGGTGTTGCTGAACAAACCCACACGCAGATCCTTGGCAAAGTAGATGTCTTTGCCGTCTACAGAGACGCGGCCGTCGGCAATACCCATAATTAATTTGCGTTCGATCACGCGTTTCAGATTGATATGGTAGGTGACTTTTTTGGCGGTTGGCAGAATTTGGCCGGTAAATTTCACCTCGCCTGAACCCAGTGCGCGACCGCGGCCTGGGTTGCCCTTCCATGCCAGAAAGAAGCCAACCAGTTGCCACATGGCGTCTAAACCCAGGCAGCCGGGCATGACGGGATCGCCGGGGAAGTGGCAGTCAAAAAACCACAGATCGGGTGTGATATCCAATTCGGCGATGATTTCGCCTTTTCCGAATTCGCCGCCTTGATCTGAAATGTGGGTGATACGGTCCAGCATCAGCATGTTGGGTACGGGCAGCTGAGCATTGCCGGGGCCAAACATACGGCCGTGGCCGCACTCGAGGAGATCGTCGCGCGCGTAGGCGTTCTTTCTATCTTCAGGGATCATATGTCGCCTATTTAGGGTTGAGGGCCGTGAATATCAGATCAGAGCCTTTATTGCGGCTGGCAGGCCCCGTGCGAGGCCTAACCTGCAAAGCCCGCCATTCTACCGGCTGAGCGGGGCTTGTCTAGCCTGACCGTGGCCTGCGTGGAGGGCTTAATGGTCGCGGTCTACGCTGAAATTGGCCAGCGTCTCTAGCGCCGTTTTGTATTCCGAGGCCGGCAGTGCGTCCAGTTGTGCTATGGCGCGCGCCGCCTGCTCGCGGGCGGCAGCCATGGTGTAGCGCGCGCCGCCAGTGGCTTCGACCACGGCAACCACGGCGGCCAGCTGGCTGGCATCGCCGGCGCGCAGGGTGTCGGCGATCAGTTTGGCCTGCTCACTGTCGCCCTGTTGCATGGCGTACAGCAGCGGCAGGGTGGGTTTGCCTTCGGCCAGGTCGTCGCCCACATTTTTGCCCAAAGTTGCCGCATCGCCGTGGTAATCCAGGGCGTCGTCTACCAGTTGAAACGCCAGCCCCAGGTGGTAGCCGTAGGTGCGTAGCGCAGTGCGGATGGCGCTGTCGGCACCGGCAATCACTGCAGCTGTTTCACAGGCGGCTTCGAATAGCGCGGCGGTTTTCTTGTGAATAACAGTGTAGTAATCGGCCTCCGAAATGTCTGGGTTTTTGGCGTTGACCAGCTGTTGCACCTCGCCTTCCGAGATGGTGTTGGTGGTATTTGCCAAAATGGCCATGATGTCCATGTTGCCGATGCGCACCATCATCTGGAAGGCCCGCGAATACAGGAAGTCGCCCACCAGCACTGACGGCGCGTTGCCCCACTGGGCGTTGGCGGTGGGCCGGCCGCGGCGCAGCGCGGACATGTCGACCACATCGTCGTGCAACAGCGTGGCGGTGTGGATAAACTCGATTATCGCGGCCAGTTCCAGTCTTGCTTCTTCTTTATAGTTCAGCGCATTGGCGCACAGCAGCACTAGCAGGGGGCGCAGGCGCTTGCCGCCGGCCTCTACCAGGTAGTGGCCGATGTTCTCCACCAGGCCCACATTGGAGTGCAGTTGATCGATGATCAGTTGGTTTACCTGGTCAAAATCGCTGGCGACGGCTTGATGGAATGGCAGCATTGGGGTCACTTTGCTAATCGGGGCGGCTCGCATGCTAGGCAGGGTGCCGAGGGGTGTCAAGGCTGCAGATTGGCGTTAGTGGATGTGGCTTGCAGTGTGGGGGCAGTTCCAGTAGAATCGCGCACCCTGAAATTGCATACGACGCAAGTTGACAAAACGCGAGCCTTGGTGGGTAAGCTACTTCGTGTCGTCCAATTTTGTGAATTGGAGCGGTAAATGTACGCAGTCTTTGAAAGCGGTGGTAAGCAGCATCGCGTAGTGGAGGGTGAAACCCTCAAGTTAGAGAAAATTGAAGTAGCAACCGGTGAAACCATTGAGTTTGACAAGGTTATGCTGATCGCCGATGGCGACAAGGTTTCTCTGGGCGAGCCATTGGTGAAAGGTGCCAAGGTTACAGCTGAAGTCGTTAGCCACGGTCGCGGTGACAAGGTAACAATTGTTAAATTCCGTCGTCGTAAGCACTCGATGAAGCGTCAAGGTCATCGTCAGTGGTTTACTGAAGTTAAAATCACTGGCATTAAAGCTTAATAGAGGAGTATTGACTCATGGCTCACAAAAAAGCTGGCGGTAGTACGCGCAACGGTCGCGATTCCGAAAGTAAACGCCTTGGTGTTAAGCGCTTTGGTGGCCAGGTAGTTCTGGCGGGCAACATCCTGGTACGTCAGCGTGGCACCAAGTTCCACGCCGGTGAAAACGTAGGTGTTGGCAAGGATCACACCTTGTTTGCCAAGGCGACTGGCGAAGTGAAATTTGAAGTTAAAGGTGCAAAAAACCGCAAGTTCATCAGCATTATTCCTGCTGCATAATTTCGGTTTTAGCCTGATGTATGAAAAGCCCTGTCGTACGCGATAGGGCTTTTTGCGTTTTGGAAAGTTGGTTTCAGCAGGCCTAAATGCCTGCGGTTGGCTAAGCTGATTAGCCAGATAATTTGGCCCTGCGGGGCGGGAGTAGCGCGTGAAGTTTGTAGATGAGGCACCTATTTTTGTAGCTGCCGGTGATGGTGGAAACGGCCTCATGAGCTTTCGCCGCGAGAAATTTGTCGCCAAGGGTGGCCCCGATGGCGGCGACGGTGGCGACGGTGGCAGCGTGTATCTCGAGGGCGATGAAAACCTCAATACCCTGATTGACTACCGTTACCAGCCAAAATATCGGGCCGAAAATGGCCAAAAGGGCGGTTCTAGCCAGTGCACGGGCGCCAAGGGTGCCGACGTGGTATTGAAAGTGCCGGTGGGTACCACCGTGATCGACGCCGATACCAACGAGGTGTTGGGCGACCTGCGCGCCCACGGTGAGCAGCTGCTGGTGGCGAAGGGCGGCTGGCACGGACTGGGTAATACGCGCTTCAAAAGTTCGACCAACAGAGCGCCGCGCAAAACGACACATGGCACCGAGGGGCAAAAGCGCAATCTCAAGTTGGAGCTGAAAGTCCTGGCCGACGTGGGCTTGTTGGGATTGCCGAACGCCGGTAAGTCGACGTTTATTCGCGCTGTGAGCTCCGCCAAGCCCAAGGTGGCCAACTACCCTTTTACTACCCTAGTGCCAAACCTGGGTGTGGTGAAAGTGCAGGCGCACCGCAGTTTTGTGGTGGCCGATTTGCCTGGTCTCATCGAGGGCGCCTCGGAGGGCGCTGGCTTGGGTATTCGATTTTTGAAGCACCTGACTCGCTGTCGGGTGCTCTTGCATTTGGTGGATATGGCCCCATTCGATGAGACGGACCCCATTCAAAATGCCCTGGCGATTGTGCGCGAGCTGGAGGCATTTAGCCCTACGCTGGCGTCGCGCGAGCGCTGGCTGGTGTTAAACAAGGCCGATTTGTTGCCCGAGCCGGAGTTTGATGCGCGCTGCCAGGCCCTGGTTGACGCGCTGGCCTGGGAGGGGCGCGTGTTTAAAATTGCGGGCATTAATCAGCAGGGCACCGATGCGCTTGCGGGGCAGCTGATGGATCACCTGGAGTCTGTCTGGGAGGCCGAGGCCGAAGATCCGGAATTGGCCGAGGCCGAAGTACAGGCGCAAATGCACATGCAGCAGGAGGCGCGCGAGCGCATTGCCGAGCTGCGCGAACGTTATCGGGCGCGTAAGTTGGCGCGTAAAGCGGCCGGCCAGGACGACGATGATGACGATGATTGGAACGAAGACGACTACGACGTCGAATTTGTTTATGAACCTTAAAGTTGATAAGACCGACCTGAATAGGGAGCGGGTCACCTATGGAGACAAGTGGTAAACGGAAAGAGCTGCTCAACAAGCAGCGCTGGGTAGTTAAAATTGGCAGCTCGCTGCTCACCAACAACGGTCGTGGTCTGGATAAGCCTGCCATAGCTGGTTGGGTGGAGCAGATGGCGCGGCTGCGCGCGCAGGGCATCGAGCTGGTGCTGGTGTCCTCTGGCGCCGTGGCGGCCGGTATGCGGCGACTGGGCTGGGATCGACGGCCCCACGCGATGCATGAGCTGCAGGCGGCAGCAGCAGTGGGGCAGATGGCGCTGGTGCATAACTACGAGAAAGAGTTCCTCAAGTACGATATTCAATCGGCACAAATTCTGCTGGTGCACGACGACCTCGCCTCGCGGGAGCGCTACCTGAATGCGCGCTCCACCATCAAGACGCTAATCGACTTGGGCGTGGTGCCCATCGTCAACGAAAATGACACAGTGGTCACCGATGAAATCCGCTTTGGTGACAACGATACGCTGGGCGCCCTGGTGGCCAACATTGTGGAAGCTGACGTGCTGATTCTGCTAACCGATCAGGATGGTATGTACACGGATGATCCGCGCAGCAATCCCAACGCCAAGCTGCTGGACAGGGTGCCGGCGAGCGATGAGCGCTTGGACGAAATGGCTGGCGACGGGGGCGCGCTCGGGCGCGGCGGCATGGTGACCAAGGTGCGCGCTGCGCGCCTGGCGGCGCTTTCAGGCACGCACACGGTGATTGTTGGCGGCCGAATTCCCAATGTTATTGATCGCTTGGCCGAGGGCGAGGCGCTGGGTACGCTGCTGCTATCGGACGAAGAGCCGCAGACGGCGCGCAAAAACTGGCTGGCTGGTCACTTGCAAACCTGTGGTGAGATTATTCTGGATGACGGTGCCGTAGAAAGCTTGCGCGAGCAGGGTTCAAGCCTGTTGGCAGTGGGGGTGACCGATGTGTTTGGCAGCTTTAATCGCGGCGACATGGTGCTCTGCCTGGACCGCGAGGGCAACGAGGTGGCGCGTGGATTGGTAAATTACTGTGCGCTGGATGCGCGCCGGATTGCCGGGCAGCCAAGTGAGCGCATTGAGGAGATACTGGGCTACATGGACGAAGTGGAGCTGATTCACCGCGATAACCT